>JBIIXH010000032.1:0-7963 GCA_044338475.1 Rhodoluna sp. | reverse complement strand
GCGATGATTTGTCCGGTGAGCAATCCAAACTTGTTTGCAGCTCTGCCCTCGTAGAGAGCTAGGGCCAAGATTCCAATTCCAAGACCAAAAGGCATCAGCACCGCGATGATCGAGTTCCGATCTTTGGCACGTGATCCCATGATGGCAATAATTGCCGCAGCAACTATCGAACCAAGAGTCGCACCGAGTGCGATGTTCAGTCCAAATAGCAACGCAAGCGCAGCCCCAGCAAATGAAAGCTCGCTTATGCCATGAACCGCGAAGGACATATCTCTTGTCATTACGAAGACACCAATGAGTCCACCCATAAGTCCAAGTAGGGCTCCCGCGATAAGTGAGTTTTGAACAAGAGGAATTAGCTGGTCGTAATCAGAAAAGTCAAACAATCTGTCCATTAGATCCACTTCTCATTCTCGTGATGATCGTGGTTCGAAGAACCTAGAACTGCAATGCGGCCCTGGTTTCTAACTACGTCAACATCTCGACCGTAGAGCTTTGATAAAACATCAGACCTTAGAACTTCATCAGGAGTTCCAATTTGGAAATTGCCATTTGCTAAATAGAGCACTCTGTCGATGTAATCAAGAACCGGATTCACATCGTGAGTTACAAACAACACCCCAGCGCCGCTTAGTTGCCGCTGCTCATTGATGAGCTCTGCAACCACCGACTGCTGCTTTAGATCGAGTGCACTGAGAGGTTCGTCTGCCAAGATCAACTTCGGTCTATCGACAACCGCTTGAGCAACTCGGATTCTTTGCAGTTGTCCTCCAGAGAGTTGTCCAATTGGTGTGTTAGCGATATCACTTGCGCCAACCATCTCTAAAACTTCTGCGACGCGCTTGTTTGTTTTTGAAGATGGAAGTGGCAAGCCAAATCGATGGCCATCTAATCCCATGCGCAATAGGTCTTTTGCTCTTAGCGGTACACCGCTATCTGCTTGTCGGTGCTGGGGGATGTATCCAACCTGTCTTGAGCCGTGACGAACTGGTTCACCAAAGAGTTCTATGGAGCCCGAAGACAAAGCAAGCTGACCCAAAATTGCTTTGAGTAAAACAGTTTTCCCTGAAGCATTTGCTCCAATGACCGCAATGAACTCACCCGGTTTCACACTGAGGTTTAGATTGCTCCAAACATTCTTTGCTGCAAAACCCAGGCTTGCACTATTGACCTGTAGTACGGCTTCCATTGAAAAAACTACTTTAGACCTGCCTCAATCGCGGAGATGTTCTGTTCCATCCATGCGAGATAGCTTAGGCCTTCAGGCAAAAGCTCGCTCACCTGAATTACTGCTACCCCGCTAGATTCAGCTAGTTCAACCAGTGCATCAATCTGCACCGATCCGGTTTGGATGTTCACAACAAACAGTTCTACCGAGTTTGATGAAATCAGGTTCTGAATTTCTAGTAGATCCGCGGGGGAAACATCCAGCTCTTCTTCAATTGCTTGAGAGAAAGACTCTGGGGTGATGTTTGTAAGGCCCAGTTCAGCAAGTAGGTAATCCGCTACTGGCTCAGAAGAGATTACCGTTGACCCGGAAACAGAGCCAGCTACAGCAGCTGCTTGTTCCTCAAGTTTTGCTATCTCAGCTACAAATGCATCTAGGTTGGTGCTGTACTCAACTGAGTTTTCTGGATCCAAAGTCTTCAGCTGCTGCGCTAATCGAGTTGCGAAGTCCTCAACGACATGGAAGTCGTACCAAACGTGCTCGTTACCGTGGTCGTGGTCGTGAGCATGGTCGTGGTCTTCTTCTTCCTTGGCCTCTTCTTCACCCTCTTCAGGTAAGTAGGCGTAAACAATGTTGCTATTGCCAGCCGCGGTAGCCAGCGTGTCAATAAAGGAGTCATACCCTCCACCGTTTGCAACAATCACGTCAGCGTCATTGACAGCAAGCTGATCTCTTGCCGATGCCTCGTAGGAGTGTGGGTCCTGGGAGAAGCTATCAATGATCGAAACAACCTGAACTAGGTCCCCGCCTATTGATGAGGCGACATCGCCCCAGACGTTGGTGGAAGAAACAATGGTGAGCCCTGCAAAGGGCTCATCGGTGGCATCCGTGGTCGAATCAGTGGCTGCACAGCCTGCTAGAAGAAGGACAGTCGCGGTTGCTAGGGAAAGAGTTTTGGTTTTCATAACCAGACCATAACACTTATTGATAATGATTGTCAATAGTGATTAGTCAAGCAATAAGGCTGGTTCCTCAATGACCGAAGCCACGTCCTGGACGAATCTTGATGCCACGTCGCCATCAACAACGCGGTGATCGAATGTAGCCCCAATGGTTGTGACCTGGCGAATAACAATTTCGTTGTTCACAACCCAAGGCTTTGGACGAATCGACCCAAGAGCAACGATTGCAACTTGGCCTGGGTTCAAAATTGGTGTTCCAGTGTCAACACCAAAAACACCAATGTTGGTGATGGTGATGGTGCCATCCTTCATTTCCTCTGGAGTTGTCTTTCCTTCGCGAGCAGTTGCTGCCAGAAGTTCTAATTGACGAGCTAGTTCTAGCATCGACATCCGATCGGCATCTTTGATGTTTGGAACAATCAGACCCCGTGGTGTTGCTGCTGCAACTCCAAAGTTTACAAAGTTGTGAACGATGATTTCTTTGTCGGTCCATGTGGAGTTCACTGTTGGATTTCTTCTTACCGCCCACATCATGGCCTTGGCCATAAGAAGTAGCGGGGTTACCTTTACACCAGCAAAGTCAGTTGAAGCTTTTAGTCTCTTGACGTATTCCATAGTTCTTGTAGCATCAACATCAACAAAGATTGAAACGTGTGGTGCGGTGAAAGCAGATTGCACCATCGCGGTAGCAATTGCTTTTCTTACACCCTTTACTGGAATGCGCTCTTCACGCTCGGATGGAATTGCAGGTGTTGTTAGGTTTCTAAACACAGAGGCTTGAGTGGCAGCATTGACAACATCTTCGCGAGTGATTTCACCAGCTGGGCCTGTGGCGGTCACTTTTGAAAGATCAACGTTTAGATCTTTCGCGAGTTTCCTAATCGGTGGCTTTGCAATTACATCGGTAGATAGCGCGGATGGAATTGCAGAGCTTCCAGCAGGCACAGCTGCTGCGACTGCTGACGCGCCTAAGCCGGAGCGCTTACGTCTAGTTCCCGCGTGACCGGCGGAGCCATAACCAACCAAGTTTGGTTTATTTTCATCAGAGGCTACCGACGAAGCAACGTCGGCAACTGTCTCGTGCATGGTGTCGGACTCGGTAATTACCGGAATAGAACTTGTTACCGGTCCCGCCATCAAGATATTTCCCTCGGCCTGGACAGAAATGATCGGGTTTCCAACAACCACGGTGTCGCCCTCTTTGGCAAAAAGTTTTTCAATAGTTCCTGCAAACGGGCAAGGAAGCTCGACGATTGACTTCGCTGTTTCTATCTCGCAAATGACTTGATTGACGGTGACTTGGTCGCCAGGGGCGACTTTCCAAGAGACAATCTCGGCTTCTGTTAGACCTTCGCCAACGTCGGGCAAGTTGAATACTGCAAGTGACATCTTCTTACCCTTTCTTAGTAGGCGAGAGAGCGATCTACTGCTTCTAGAATCCGATCGGCATCGGGAAGGAACAGTTCTTCAAGTTTGGCAGGTGGATATGGAACATCGAAACTTCCCACCCTAAGTACTGGCGCCTCGAGGCTATAAAAAGCCAATTCGGCCACCTTGGCAGCTACTTCAGAGGCGACAGAGTATGAAGTTGATGCTTCTGACGCAATAACCAAGCGGCCAGTTTTCCTAACTGAATTCAGGATGGTTGGAAAATCAATTGGTGAAATTGATCGAAGATCAATCACCTCAAGACTGATACCTTCAGCGCTAGCAAGATCTGCCGCTTGCAAGGCAGTTACAACCATTGGTCCGTAGCTAACTAGAGTGACTTGATTGCCCTCACGCAAAACTTTTGCTTCATGCATTGAAGCGGGTGGCGAATCTAGATTCACGGTTCCTTTGAGCCAGTAGCGTCTCTTCGGCTCAAAGAAGATAACCGGATCGTTAGATTCAATCGCCTGCTGAATCATCCAGTAAGCATCGTTTGGGTTTGAGGGGGTGATAACCCTAAGTCCTGGGGTGTGAGCAAAGTAAGCTTCCGGTGACTCGCTGTGATGCTCAACTGCACCAATTCCTCCACCGTAAGGAATTCGAACGACGACCGGCATGCTCAGGTGACCTTCGGATCTGTTAGTCAGTTTTGCAAGTTGCGAAACAATCTGATCAAATGCCGGATAAACGAAGCCATCAAACTGGATTTCAGCAATTGATCTGTAGCCGCGCATGGCAAGACCTATTGCAGTGCCAACAATTCCGGATTCGGCAATAGGAGAGTTGAAAACTCTATTCTTGCCAAACTCTGCAAGTAATCCTTCGGTGACTCTAAACACACCACCAAGTTCTGCGACGTCTTCTCCGAAGACTAGAACCTTGGAGTCTTTCTGCATCTGCTTTTGAATGCCAGCATTGATTGCCTTGGCAATTGTCATCTCAGCGGTGTTGGTCATTTGTCACCCTCTTCGAAAGAGGCTTCGTAGTTTTCAAGCCAGGCAAGTTGTTCTTGAACTAGCGGGTGGGGATCGGTATAGACATGCTTGAAGATATTCTCAAGTGGTGGGTTAGGCATAGCAAAAGTAGCCTCACGAATTTGGGTCGCCAAATCGTCTCCAGCTTGAGCAACTTCTTGGAAGAAATCGTCCCCGACGCCCTGGCGGCGCAGGAACTTCTCGAAGCGCGTGATTGGGTCACGGGCAATCCAGTAATCGGTTTCTTCCTGAGGGCGGTACTTAGAAGGGTCATCGCTGGTGGTGTGTGCTCCGACTCGATAGGTCAGTGCCTCGATAAGTGATGGGCCAAGTCCGTTTCTGGCATCATCCATGTGTTTGGCAGTTACTGCGTAGCAGGCCAAAACGTCGTTGCCGTCGACTTGGATTCCAGGAACACCGAATCCTTCGCCGCGAAGATAAAGAGGAACTACTGTCTGGGCCGAGACCGGAGAGCTAATTGCCCACTGATTGTTCTGACAGAAGAAAACAAGGGGTGATTTGTTGACGGCTGCGAACAACAGCGCTTCGCTCACATCGCCTTCTGCGGTTGCACCGTCACCAAAGTAAGTGATCACGGCTTGGTCAACTTCCGGGTCACCGGTTCCAACATTGCCATCGAAATTGACACCCATGGCATAACCTGCTGCGTGCAGCACCTGGGTTCCTAAAACAATTGCGTAAAGGTGAAATCTAGTTTCCTCAGGATTCCAACCACCGTGATTCACGCCGCGCATCATCTTGATAATCGACATCAAGTCGATTCCGTGCGTAATTGCGACCCCGTGCTCCCTATAGCTTGGGAACATGTGATCGTTTTTGCCAACCGCGTAGCCCGATCCGATTTGAGCCGCTTCTTGGCCAACAGCTGGAACCCAAAGCCCCATTTGCCCCTGGCGCTGCAAGGCGGTGCACTCGTTATCAAAGCGACGAATTCTCGCCATGTCGCGGTAGAACTTCAAAAAGTCATCAAGGTTCAGTTTTTCTATGTATTTTCCATAGTGGGCGTATTCGCTGGGCACCTCAAACACGCCATCCGGGGATAGCATCTGAACTTGCGGCACGCGGCCCGCCGAGTTAGTCACAGGCTCTAATTTAGCCTTATTGCTGGGACAATAGAAAAATGATTCGTTTCTTTGTTTCCACCTCTATAAATGCACTGGCTCTCTGGGTTGCAACCATACTTATTCCAGCCATAACACTTACTCCTTATGGGGGTGAGGGTACTTGGCAGCGAATTGGTTCATTCTTACTTGTTGGAGCCATCTTCGGTTTGGTGAACGCAATTATTGCTCCGATTATCAAGGTGCTCGCATTCCCGCTATACGTTCTCACTTTTGGTCTGATCTCATTTGTTATCAATGGAGCGCTGCTTCTATTCGTCGCGTGGCTTTCATCTCAAATTGGATCCGACATCTTCACAATCGACGGCTTCACTTCTGAGGGTCTGACGGTGGAGTCAATGGGTTGGGCAATCTTGGGTGCAGTAATCATTTCGATTGCTTCCTTGATTGGTCGCTGGGTCTTCAAGATTCTTAGAATTCTCTAGAGATAACAAAGTCGAACGCCTTTCCGGCGGGAGATCCTTGCAACTGAGACATTATCTGCTGTCTGATGTTCACAATCCCCAGATTCTTTGAAGCATCAACTTTCTCGGTTGTGTTCTTGTAACTTTTCAAAGAATGAGAATGTAGCGGAGCATCCGACTCGGAAGACATAGCTTTTCGTTGAACCGTCACCCAATTCTTTGCTAGCGGGTTTGCCTTCCCAGAAACATTTGGGACTGGGTCGTTCACGTGCTCGATTGCCAAAACTGGAATGTTCTTCAGCTTAAGCTGAGCAATCGGGGCACCAACAGCAACTAAACCAGCGGCGATGTAACCAGTGGGGTTTTGACTCAAGTTTCCCGCCACCATCCCACCCTGAGAGTGTCCAACAAAGATTGCGTTGTCACTTGATTCAATACCTGCTTGCTTCATGGCCTCTAGGACTGCGCGTTCGCTAGCGGCAAGGCCACTTTGTGCCATGGCCAAAATATTGGACTGTAGGTCGAGAGGGTTTGCTCCATCTCCAAGCCCTAATGTCTGGGTGCCGGGAATGTAGACGATGACCGTTCTTTTTCCCGTGCTGTCTTCAAACAAGTCGATACCTACGGTGGGATCATTCTTTGATGAAACTTCCCATAATCGATCCAGCATTGCGGTGATAGAAGTGGGTGCGAGAGTTTTCCGCTGTGCGGATACTGTGGCAGAAACATTTTCATCTAACCGCAATCCCAAACCCGAAGCGATACTGGTACTAATACCGGCAAGAGCTGGAACGAATTGCAACTCAAAACGCCGGTGAATCTGAGCCTCGGTTGAGAAGTATTGTTCGGAAGCCAGCAGGCAACTTCCGTAGAGTTTTTCCAGTTTTGCCAATACTGCGATTATCGAAACTCGATACTGCAACTGGTGCAGTGGGTCAGATAACAAAGATTCGATTGTGCCAAATGCAGTGAGCTCTTCTGAGGCAAGTTTTATCTCGTTTGCGACGCGCTGTATTTCTTCGCGAGTGGCGACAATGTCTGGATTCCCCCCGTAACTGTCTATTGTCACCAGTTCAGAGTTTGCCCAAGAGCAATTAGTTCGGTTTCCAGGGAATCCAGCTGGCTGGTTAGTAACCAAGCGGTAGCTCCGGACCAGTAGCCTGGTTCGGGTTTGGCAAGCCTAATTCGATAAAGGCTTTGCTGAATCTGAAACTGAATCTGGTCCACGCAAATACTTTGCGGTGTTTGATTCGGTTTTTGGTGCGAATTTTCCGAATTGTTGAAAGCCCGAAGGCCATAACTGGCGCGAATACGCCAGAATAGTTTGGTGAGCCTTTCTTCTCAGCCAATTAGCCCGCTAGACGGTCGCTACGCATCGGCTGTTGCTGAGCTTTCACTATCGCTTTCCGAAGCTGGTCTAAACCGTGCCAGGGTTCAGGTCGAAATTGAGTGGTTGCTACTTCTTGCCAACTCAGACATCTTCGGTCGCGAAAGGTATGTCACTGAAGAACAGGCCAAGTCTCTAAGAAAAGTTTTCGAGGACTTTAGCGACGAAGACGTGGCGTCCCTTGCTTCAATCGAAGCCACAACGAGGCATGATGTAAAAGCAGTTGAGTACTTTGTGAGAGACAAGCTAACCCAGCTTGATCGCAAAGATCTTCACGAACTAACCCACTTCGCAGCTACCAGCGAAGACATCAACAATCTGTCCTACGCCCTAACTATCAAAGAGGCAGTGACCTCCGTTTGGTTGCCAAAGGCCAAGGCGGTTGTTCAAGAACTAACCCAGTTGGCGAAGACTTCAGCTGGGGTTTCTATGCTCTCTCGAACTCACGGCCAACCTGCGACTCCAACCACAATGGGTAAAGAAATTGCAGTCTTT
>JBIIXH010000031.1:0-8031 GCA_044338475.1 Rhodoluna sp. | reverse complement strand
CCCGCTAACTAACGACACCCTCAGCAATCCTTCAGGTAATACCTCAAGGTTTCGTGTTAGCTTGAAAAATATGTCTAACCGACGCAAATCCCTAACCGCCGTGCTCGCAACCGCGAGCTTGGTGCTCGGTGCTGTGCTCGGTGCTCCAGCATTTGCTAATCCGAACTATCCTTCACAGGCTGAAGTCGAAGCTGCCAAGGCAAACGTCTCAAGCAAGCAGGCCATGATTGTTCGAATTGAGAACCTAATTGCCGATCAAGAAGACGAACTCGAACCGCTAAACCGAGAAGCAAGCATCAAGTCCGAGATCTACTTAGTCGCCAAAGAAGAAGTAGCTGTCATTACTAGAAAAGTGGAAGTGCTTCGCAAGCAAGCCGAACAGGCGCTCGCCGAAGCTGAACAAGCCGCATCGCAGCTAGGCCAGATTGCATCCCAGATGTTTCGCGGTGGGGCTGGCGGCACTTCACTCAATCTATTTTTGAATTCAAACGACGCTGATGACCTTTTATACCAACTCGGTGCCCAGGAAAAACTTGCTCAACAAACCGAAGTGATTTACCAGAAATCTCTGGAGAGACAACGCTTAGCAAAGTCCATCACCGATGAACTTGCTGCCGCCGAGGCGGAGCTGGCCGAAATAGCCGCCATTGCCGAAGCCGCCTTCGCAGAGGCCCAGGCGGCTGCCAATGCGGTGGCTGCCAAAATTGAAGCTAATAGAGCGCAGGGCGAAATCTTCTACGCCCAGTTGGCGAGCTTGCGGCAAACCGCTTCGGATCTAGAAAGAAGAAGAGCTGAAGGTTTGGCCTGGGAGCGAAGACAAGCTGCTGGTAGCGGTGTCCCGCAAGCTCCCGAGCTTTATTCAGTGGGTGCCCCAGACATGGCAAAAGTTAATCAAGTAATTGCATTTTCAAAGGCGCAGCTAGGCAAGCCTTACATTCTTGGCGCAGCCGGGCCAAACTACTGGGACTGCTCTGGTCTAACAATGAAAGCTTATGCAGCGGTTGGAATCAACATTGGTTGGCACTCAGTTTCAAATCAGTTCATCACTGCGATGGATCGTCGTCAACTAGTTCCACTTAGCCAACTTCAGCCTGGAGATTTGATTTTTTGGTCCACTAGCCGCGATCACTTGAACCGCTATTACGGAAGCAAGTATCACATTGGAATTTATCTTGGCAATGATGAATTCATTGAGGCACCGAACCCATCTTCTGTGGTTCGAATTAGAAAGCTAAGTGGTCGAACTGGAGAGCTAGTTCCTTACGGAGCAAGACCAACAGCCTAATTTTTTAGTGCTTGTATTTTGCTTTCGCTTCGGCAATTAGCTTTTCAGCTTCAGCTTTACCAGCCCAAGTGCCAACCTTTACCCACTTACCTACCTCTAAATCTTTGTAGTGAGTGAAGAAGTGCTCAATTTCATTTTTGGTTTGCTCAGGAACATCTTTGATGTCTTGAATGTGATCCCATCTCTTATCTCCGGCAGGAACACACAAAACCTTCTCGTCGATTCCGCCATCGTCTTCCATCGGCAAAACTCCAACGACACGAACTTTTACAACGACTCCTGGGTAAACAGGGAACTCTAGAAGGACCATTGCATCTAGTGGATCTCCGTCGCCACCCAAAGTGTTTTCAAAGTAGCCGTAGTCAACCGGGTAAACAAAAGGAGTGTATAGCACGCGGTCTAGGTGTACTCGACCTGTTTCGTGGTCTACTTCGTACTTGTTCCTAGAACCCCGAGGGATCTCGATTACGGCTTCAAACATTGCTCTCCTCAATAGGCTTACCTAATAAAGATTATCTAATCAAAGGATTTATTGTGTCCCAACGCAAGCGGCTAAGCAAAGCACAGGGAGAAATCCGCCATGCAGTTCGCGAAGTCCTAGCCGCCCACACCAAACCTGGCCAAAAACTGCTGGTTGCAGTATCTGGAGGAGCAGACTCCCTGGCTTTAGCCTCGGCAACACTCTTTGAATCAAAGAAACTGCAATTGCAGGTTGCCACCGTAACTGTCGATCATGGTTTGCAAAAAAACTCCGCCAAGGTCACTGAGCAAACCTTAGAGAAACTCCACCAGATTGGCATTACCGAAGCATGGAGCAAAAAAGTAAAAGTTGGAACCAGAGGCGGCCCCGAAGCTGCAGCCAGGGATGCTCGTTACGAAGCGCTAGAAAGTATTCGCGTAGAAAGTAATTCAGATTTCATTCTGTTAGGTCACACCGCTAATGATCAGGCTGAAACTGTTTTGCTTGGCCTAACCAGAGGTTCTGGATCAAGATCACTTTCGGGCATGAGTGCGAAAACTGAAAAACTTCTTCGACCACTCCTTGAAATCGAGAGAGGCATGACGGTGCAGTTTTGCAAAGACGAGAAGATTTCGCCTTGGCAAGATCCTCAAAACAAAGATCTAAAGTTTTTGCGAGTGAGAATCCGTCAAGTGATTCTCCCCTTTCTGGAAAAGCAACTGGGTAGTGGGATCTTCAATAATCTGATTCGAACAAGTCACCAGTTACAAGAAGACGACAAGTATCTAAGTGATGTTGCAGCTAAGGCTTTCAAGAAGATTGCTAAAACCAGTTCCAATAGCTTGACTTTAGGTCAACCGGAACTTTTGAAACTTCCCGAGGCAATTCGTAATCGGGTCATTAAAGCTGCAATTGATTACTTTGCGGTTGAGTCTTCCAGAACTCACGTTCTTGCCGTCGCGGATTTGGTTTTGAATTGGCATGGTCAAAAGCCCTTAGCCCTTCCAGGCGTTAGAGTAGAGCGCAAAGGAAAAACCATCACCCTAAAAGCCACCCAGGAGAAGTAATTGGATCTCGAAGCAGTAACTTCTGAAATCACAAAAGTTCTAGTAACCGAAGAGCAAATCAAGTCTCGAATCGCGGAATTGGCCAAAGAGATTGACGCCAACTACCTTGGTAAAGATCTTTTGCTTGTGGGTGTCCTAAAGGGTGCAGTGATGTTCATGGCAGATATGTCACGGGCACTGCAAAGCAGGGTCCAAATGGATTGGATGGCCGTTTCCTCCTATGGATCAGGAACCACATCGTCGGGAGTGGTTCGCATCCTGAAAGACTTAGATACTGACGTTCTTGGCAAGAACGTTCTGATCGTGGAAGACATCGTTGATTCTGGTCTGACCCTGTCGTGGTTGGTTTCCAACTTGGAAGCGCGCGGAGCAGCTTCCGTAGAGGTAGTAACCCTGCTTAGAAAGCCGGATGCCGCAAAGGTAGAAGTAGCGGTTCGCTGGGTGGGCTTCGAAATCCCTAACGAATTCGTGGTCGGATACGGTCTGGACTGGAACGAGCGGTACCGTACCCTGCCAGGAGTAGCGGTTCTCTCGCCTACTGTCTATTCCTAGGAATCTGTCAGGCCGCCTGGGATAACCTAGAGCTCTATGAATCTCAAAAAAATCCTCTCAGGCCCTTTTGTCTGGATATTTCTAGCCATCCTCATTTTGGTGGTCGGAACCAGCCTTATAAATAATCAAACCTTTCAACAGGTTGATACCAAGTATGGGCTAGAGCTAATCGAATCCGGCAAAGCAAAGTCGGTAAAGGTTTTTGACGGCGACCAGAGAGTTGATGTTGAGCTAAAAAGTCCGGATCAGGAGTTTGGTTCCCAGGTTCAGTTTTTCTACGTTGCCCCAAGAGGCGATCAGGTCATTGAGACAATAACCAAAGCAAACATTGCTGAGGGCTATAACGACGAAGTTCCAAACACACCTTGGTACTTGGCACTGCTTGGTTCACTATTGCCTTTCATTCTTATCGGTTTGATTTTCTGGTTCTTACTTTCCTCCATGCAAGGCGGCGGTGGAAAAGTAATGCAGTTTGGAAAATCCAAAGCCAAGATGGTCACCAAGGAATCTTCCAACGTGACTTTCAAAGACGTCGCTGGAATTGATGAGGCTCTTGAAGAACTCGAAGAGATTCGCGACTTTCTAAAAAAGCCTGAGAGATTCAAAGCTCTCGGCGCAAAGATTCCTAGAGGCGTACTTCTTTATGGCCCTCCAGGAACCGGTAAGACTTTGGTTGCCAAGGCTGTTGCTGGCGAGGCAGGAGTTCCGTTTTTCTCTATCTCTGGTTCAGACTTTGTCGAGATGTTCGTTGGTGTTGGTGCCTCTCGAGTGCGCGATCTGTTTGAGCAAGCAAAGCAAGCCTCTCCAGCCATAATCTTCGTTGACGAAATCGATGCCGTTGGCCGCCAGCGTGGAGCCGGCATCGGCGGCGGTAACGACGAGCGCGAACAGACCCTGAACCAGTTGCTAGTTGAGATGGACGGCTTTGACTCGGACATCAGCGTTATTTTGATTGCCGCTACCAACCGACCTGACGTTCTGGACCCAGCACTATTAAGACCTGGCAGGTTCGATAGACAAATCGGCGTCGGTGCACCGGATCTTGCAGGGCGAGAGCAGATTCTTAGAGTGCACGCCAAGAACAAACCGATTGCAGAAGACGTTGACCTAGCTTTGATCGCAAGAAGAACTCCTGGCTTTACCGGAGCGGATCTAGCAAATGTGTTGAATGAAGCAGCACTTCTATCCGCAAGAGAAAACCAAAAAACTGTTACTGCTGCAATCATCGATGAAGCCATTGACCGAGTAATCGGTGGACCACAAAAGAAGTCTCGCTTGATGAAAGATGAAGAGCGACTAAACACTGCGTACCACGAAGCAGGACACGCACTCGTAGCAGCATCGATGAATTACTCGGACCCAGTTACCAAGGTCACAATTTTGCCAAGAGGACGTGCCCTTGGATACACCATGGTGCTTCCAACGGAAGACCGTTACTCGGTAACCAGAAACCAGTTACTTGATCAGATTGCCTACGCCCTTGGTGGTCGTGCTGCGGAAGAAATTGTTTTCCACGATCCAACGACCGGTGCATCGAACGACTTTGAAAAAGCAACCAAAACCGCCAGACAGATGGTTACCCTGTTTGGTTTCTCAACCGCCGTTGGAACGGTTTCCTATGGCGGTGGCGGCGAAGTGTTCATTGGTCGCGACATGGCTCAAGCACGAGAGTATTCAGATGAAGTTGCCCACCAGATTGATCTAGAGATTCGAAAGATTTTGGACAACGCTCACGACGAGGCTTACAAAGCACTCAACACAAACCGCAAAGCACTAGATGTAATGGCCAAAGAGCTTATGGAGAAAGAAACCCTAAACGAGCAAGACATCGCACGAATCTTTAAGGGAATCAAAAAATCTCCAAAGAGAAAGCCTTGGCTATCAAAAGCCTCTAGACCTGGCTCCAAGAAGGGACCAATCGCTATTCCCTCAAAGGGCTCCACCACAGCCAAAGTTGCCGCGAAGAAGAAAGCCGAAGCGATAGCGGTTAAGGACTCCAGTAAGGCTGCTTCAAAAAAGAAGACAAAGCCGGCGGCGAAAAACACCAAACGGGTAGTTAAGAAAAAGTAATTGGTTGATCTAGATCGCATTAAAAAAGCGGTGACCGAGCTACTCACCGCAATAGGCGAGGACCCAGACCGCCCGGAGCTAAAGGCCACTCCAGAGAAATTCGCTGACGCTTACCAAGAATTCTTCAAAGGTGTCGGCGTTGACCCGCTGAAAGTTCTCGGAGATTCATTCCCAGCTGAGCAAAACGATGTTGTGATTCTCAAAGATATAGAGCTGGTTTCGATTTGTGAGCATCACCTACTGCCATTCACTGGCGTTGCCCACGTCGCCTATCTTCCTAAAGACAAAGTCGTGGGCTTGGGTCGCATCCCAAAACTGGTTGAAGTCTTGGCCGCAAGGCCACAGCTACAAGAAAACCTGACCTCTCAAATTGCGGATGCAATCCAACAAGGTCTTGATGCAGAGGGAGTGCTTGTAGTTATTGAAGCTAGACACCACTGTGTTGCATCAAGAGGGGCAAGACAACCAGAAGCAAACACCGTGACCGTTAGAGCGCTTGGAAAATACAGCGAAGCGGTAGAGCGCCAAGAGATCATGGCCCTGATTTCCAAGTGAAGAAATTTTCTCGACCACTAATTCTTGGGGTAGTGAATGTCACCCCAGACTCCTTTTCTGACGGCGGAGATTTCATAAAAACAGAAGACGCGGTTCGGCATTCGCTAGAGCTGGTATCGCAGGGTGCAAACATTGTGGATCTAGGTGGCGAGTCCACTAAGCCAGGAGCACTCCGAATAAAAATCGAGCAAGAGCAAGCCAGAGTTATTCCTGTAATCCAGGCACTTACGAAAGACCCTTCGTTTATCGCAAGCGGAGCACAAATAAGCATCGACACAATGAATAGCGAAACTGCACTGCTTGCAGTGCAGGCCGGAGCCTCGATTGTCAACGATGTATCGGGAGGCTTAGCGGATGAAGAAATGTTTCGGGTGCTGCAGCCACTGAACTGCAAATTCATCATCAGTCACTGGCGCGGTTTTAGCGAGACCATGGACTCTCTAAACAATTACGAATCGGTGGCCGTCGATGTTGCCAAGGAATTGCAGGCAAGAGTTAGCAAAGCTATCGATTCGGGAATTTCGAGAGACCGCTTGATTATTGATCCAGGCCTTGGGTTCGCCAAAGACATTACGCAGAACTGGCACTTGGTTGCAAGGCTGGACGAGCTCGAGAAACTTGATCTTCCGATTCTGGTTGGTGCCTCGAGGAAACGGTTTATTGCCGGAGCTTTAGAGCCAGATAGCCAGGGGGAGGTTAGTAACCAACGCCGTGACCTAGCTACCGCTGTTCTAACTGCTTTACTACTGCAACGCAAGCTCTGGGGCGTTCGGGTTCACAATGTCTCGACAACACTTGATGCAATTCAAGTAGTGGAGGCCCTTGCAGTTGCAAATGAAGATACCGGTGGGCAGAGTTAGTCCATGACCCAGAAAATTGAAATCGTCGGACTTAGGATTTTTGGCCACCACGGCGTCATGGAGCACGAACGCAAAAACGGCCAATACTTCATTGTTGATACCAAGATCTGGATAGATAGTGAAAGGGCATCGGCAACCGATGACATTGCCAACACAGTAAGTTACGCAGAAATCGCTCAACTGATTTCAAAAAACGTGGGCCAAAACCCAGTGAATCTTCTAGAGACTCTTTCCCAGCGTCTGGCTGACGAAGTGCTATTTGCTGCGAGCCCGTGGGCTAGAAAGGTAAAAGTCACAGTTTCTAAGCCTGATGCTCCGATTGATCTTTTCTTTGACACGGTCCAGGTAACAGCTACCGCTAAGAAACCCGCTTGATGTTTGGCTGGAAGATAGCAGTTCTCGCATTGGGTTCTAATCTTGGGGACCGAGGCGAAACGATTCACTCTGCGATTGAACAGCTTGGCTTACATCCCAAGATCCGCGTTTTAGAACAATCGCCACTTGTGGAATCAATTGCGGTTACTGAGTCAGGTCCGGATGAGTCCAAACCCAATTACCTAAACGGTGTCATAAAAATTGCAACCAAATTAGGTCCCACAAAATTACTCAAAGCAACATCACTGGTCGAGCACTCACATGGCCGGGTTCGCGAAAAGCGTTGGGAGTCAAGGTCGTTAGATATTGACATCATCACCTACCAAGACAAAAAACTCTCCTCAGGAAACCTAACCCTGCCACACCCGAGAGCCCACCTTCGCGCTTTTGTTTTAGTTCCCTGGTCGCTGATGGATCCAGAAGCGCAGCTAATTGGATTTGGAAGCGTGAAGGATTTAGCCGAGCCAATTAAGTCTCAAGTCTGGTTGCAGAAATGAAACCGACAAAAGCCAGCTCAGTTATAGCAGTTATTTTTGGAATCTCGGTTGTCTCGTTTTTAGCTGTACGCCTCATGGTGTCAAATGGAATGGCAATTCCAACTTCGCCAAGTAATCTGCTTCTAGCCCTTGCCTTCATAGCAGCTGTTCTTTTAGCCCTGTCTATTCCCATCTGGCGATACAAAACAGCACTTACGAAATACAAAACTGGAACAAGGCCGAAAAGGGTTGATCCTTTCTACGCGGTGAGAGTTGTCTTGCTTGCTAAGGCAAGCGCCCTAACGGGAGCCGGTTTTATCGGTTGGCACCT
>JBIIXH010000062.1:0-5745 GCA_044338475.1 Rhodoluna sp. | reverse complement strand
TGAACAATCGTGTAGTCGTGACTTGTTCTACCTTCACGAACTTCTCTTGACCAAGTTCCAGATTGGATCTTTCTTCGCTGCGGTTGACGCTCGAGAACCCATCGACCTGTGAAATCAATAGTTTCAGTTGCCTGGTCTGGGATAGGTAGCCAGGTTAGTAACTGCTCAAGTGCATAATCTTTATCTCCGGTGTTCATAACCGATTGCGAAACCAGCACGACTCCACTTGGCAGCATCTGGTAGCTAACGCTTACCTCTAAACCAGCTGAGGAATCTTCGGAGAGAAAAGACAAGTGAGAACTATCGTTCTCAATAGTTTTGATTTCAAATCGCGGTGACCAGTCTTGACCTGCGCGATGACCAGCTAGAGCTGGCCTGCCTAAGAAACCTCTAGAGTTTTCCCGCCAAACTCCTGGGCTCTCCGGTTGGTCAATAGAGGCGTATGGAATTGATTCACTGAGAAGATTTAGTAGCTCGTCTTGGAACTTATCTAGGCCAACGTCTTTTCCCCAATGGGCAATAACGGGTGTGCCGCTAGAGGTGTCAATAATCAAACTGACGCCATCTGCAAGAAGCTGATAGACCGATGATTGCGCCATGCAAAAACCCCTAGTGAGTAAGAAATCCCAGTTTACGCTCCGGAGCTTGAAGTGCACAGGTCCTAAGCGGGAGCCAAATACCCCATTTCCAAACCAAAAACTTTGGCTAGACTATGGGAGGAACGCGGGAGTGGCGAAATTGGCAGACGCACTGGATTTAGGTTCCAGCGTTCGAAAGGACGTGTGGGTTCAAGTCCCACCTTCCGCACCAAAAGCAAAAAGACTCGCAAACTAGCGGGTCTTTTTCTATTTCCCCTTGGGTTAGAGGCTTTTTTGTAACAAGATCACACCGAGCCAGCGGTTGAATTTGAATCCCACCCGTGGCAAGTGACCCACCTTTTTGAAGCCGAACTTTTTATGCATCTTGATAGAAGTATCTGCATCGCTGTCGGAGATAACAGCAACAACCTCATTGATCCCCGCCTCTTTACCAAGTCGCAACAGGTCCGCAAGCAACCTTGGGCCAATACCTTGACCGATAGAACCTTGCTTTAGATAAATAGTGTTCTCGGAAGTTTTTCTATAAGCAGACTTCTGTCTCCAAGGAGCAAGATAAGCAAAGCCCACTAACTCCCCCGAATCAGAAATCGCAACTATAAAAGGTAGTTTTAGATCGTGAACGTGTTGTAGCTTTTCTTCCCAGGAAGAGACCTGCATAGCTACCTCGTCAAAGGTAATTACTGATTCAGTAATGTAGAAATTGTAGATATCGCAAATGGCGGCGCAGTCCTTGGCTGAAGCGTTACGAATAGTAAAAGAGCGCGTCTGCTTGCTTTTGGGCTTGAATAGCCCCAGTAAAGAAAAAGTATTTTTAGACATTTACGCCCCTAACAAGACCAATCTATTGGTTCCTGGCCGCGTTGGATAAGAGCTTGATTGACGCGCGAGTAAATCTTGGATCCAAAAAAGCCTCGGTGGGCAGATAGCGGGCTTGGGTGTGGGGCGTAAACAACCTCGCCGAGCTTAATTAATTCAGAAAGATTTCTGGCTTCGGCACCCAAACTCAAGCAAACTAACCTGCCAGAAGTTGCCTGATCAAGGAAAGAAATAACCTCCAAAATAAACTTCTTCCAGATTGCCTGGTGTGCTCCAGACACCCCAACAACCGTGGTCAATGCGGAGTTCAGCAGAAAGACGCCTTGATTGCTCCAGCTTGCAAGATTGCCTTGAGCTGAAGTGGAAGGAATGTCGCTTTCAAGCTCCTTCATCATGTTGTTCAGGCTTTGCGGGGTCTTGGTTCCTGGTGAATTGGCAAAAGCTAAACCGCATGCCATTGCCACCGTCGGGTAAGGATCTTGACCCAGCAGCAGCACTCGAACTTCCTCAACTGGTAGTTCAAATGCTCGCATCACTTGGTTTTGTGGCGGGGTCAGATTCTGAACTCCTGCCAACTCAAGTTCAATCCTCTCCAGTGAGTCCTTACTTGCAGCAAGTAGTTGCTGCCAAGAGGGGTCCATGGATTGAAAGAACATGTATAAATGCTAGGGCTCAAGTGGCACAATGAAACCATGAGTCAGGACGTATTAGCGCAAGCGAAAGCCATGTTGCCAGAGCTGCAGACCCTTCGAAGAAAACTGCACGCCATTCCAGAGTTTGGTCTTGAGCTACCAAACACCCTCAAGGTAATTCTTGAGCAAATTGATGGCTTAGGCACAATCACCACTAGCAAGCAAATTAGCTCTGCTGTTTTACATATCAAAGGCGCAGAACCTGGACCCACCGTTTTGCTTCGTGCCGACATGGATGCCTTAGCTGTAGTTGAGGACACAGGCTTGGAATACGCGTCAACCAATGGTTACATGCATGCCTGCGGTCACGACCTACACATGGCTATGGGAGTTGGTGCCGCCAAGATTCTTGCTTCAAGAAAAGACCAACTCAAAGGCGATGTAATTATTTTCTTCCAGCCCGGCGAAGAAGGTCACCACGGAGCTGATGTGATGCTCGAGCAAGGCGATCACATGGTCACCGGTAACAAACCAATTCGCGCATATGGTCTGCATGTTTTTAGCTCCTACCCACTTGGAATGATGGGCTCTAAAGCAGGTCCTCTCATGGCATCGGCTGGAGATCTATTTGTGACTGTTAGCGGAAGCGGTGGCCACGGATCCATGCCATGGCTTTCCAAGGACCCAATTAGTGTTCTAAACGAAATCATGTCATCGCTTCAAACAATGGTTACCAAAAGATTCAATGCATTTGATCCAGTGATTGTGAACATTGGTTGGGTGAAAGCTGGAGATCAGGCGACCACAAACGTGATTCCAGACTCAGCATCCTTTGGTGCCACTGTTCGAGTTTTCTCCGAGGAAAACGCTACAAAGCTGAAAACTTTCACAACAGAACTGGCCGAATCAATCGCCAAGGCTTTTGGGCTCACTGCAACTGTTGAATTCACCAGAGCAACCAAGGTCTTGATGAATAATCCAGACGCTATCAAGTCAGTTGAAGAAGTAACCTCAAGAATGTTCGGCCCTGGAAGATATATCAACCTTCCAACCCCTATCGCGGGAGGCGAGGACTTTGCCTCGATCGTTCACGAGATTCCTGGGGCTTTCGTATTCATGGGAGCAGCCCCAGTGGGAGTTAATGCAGCCACCGCTGCCACCAACCACTCCAATAAAGCTGTCTTCGACGACGCCGTGTTAGCAGATGGCGCTGCCCTGCTGGCTGAACTAGCTATCGACGCTCTTAGCTAGAGGGGCTCTTTTCTTCGATAGCTGAAGATTTGCCCAAACCAATAACGCAACTAACAGCACGTTTCTAAGGGTCAGCAAAGCAAGTGGCATGGTTTCAAGACCTAGTAGGCCTATGTAAAACACTGGGTATACCAATTGCGTAAGAAACAAGATTGCTGCGCCCATAACTAGAGCAGCCCTAGCTCCTTTCACTTTGAAATAAACCAAAGCAACCAGAGGAACGGCAACCCAGAGCATGAACTGTGGCGAGCCGACCTTATTGAAAACAATCAAATCCAAAACGCCAGTCAGCGCAGCCAAGGCAAAAACTTCGTTGCGATCTGCTCCCGACGAAACAGCGCGAATAGCTAACAGCAACGTTATTGCTAGAGCCCCAAACAAAATGAGATTTGATACTGAAGCAAGTTCCTCAACAAAAACGCCAGACACTTGATTAGTCAAAACAACATCGTCAAAGAATATGCTCGCAGAGCCAAATTTGGCTAGCCACATCCAAGGCGTTGCCATGACTGACTCAATTTGAATTCCACGGTCTTGCTGTTGAAAAATAAAACTAAAAACTTTTGTGCCACCAACTAAGAGACCAACAGCGATGACGCTGGCGCTAATCGCGGTAGCAACCAAGAAGGCTCGAAGTTTGTTTTGAAAAGCCGACACCAAAGCTGCAAAAAGTGCAATCGGCCAAATCTTTATCCAACCGGCGAAGGTGAATAGAGCTGCTGCAATTCCTTGAGATTTTTTGCTGATTGCAACTAAGCCAAACAGCGCCAGAGCTGCGCTTACTGAATCTATTCTGGAAACAGCAACGGGGCCTAAAGCAAAGAGTGCTGCAAGTAACGTCCAGCTCGACTCGGTTCCAGAAAAAAGCTTGGCTGTCTTTTGTTGAGTAACAAGAAGTAGCGCCGCTGCAGTGTTGAGCGCAAAAACTAAAAGCAGCCAAGAGATTTCGTAGCTAAAAAGATCGATTGCGCCTGCAATCCAAATTGGCAGAAAAGCCAAAGCGGGATAAACCCACTCGGTAGCAAGGCCATAGACCCCGGTGCCTTGATCAACCTGATAGGCCCAGTAGTCATAAAGACTCAGATCTCCAAAAGAGATAGCGTCTGGAAACAGCTTGCTGGCAGTTAGTGCCCACAGGTGGACCAAAAACGATGCAGCTACCAATGCGCTGACTCTAAGAATTGAGACCTGATTTGACCTTGTTTCCATGCCTCACAGGCTACCTAAGATAGGTGTAGTTGGCGCGAGGTGGCACTAAGGAGCAAAATGACAAGTCTGCAAAAAGCCAGATTTGCAGTGTTCGCATATTTCACAATCGCTGGCGCAGCGATGACCTTCTGGGCTGTCCATATTCCCTTTGTCGAAAACAAGCTGGACATTTCACACTCCACTATTGGCGGCTTACTTCTTGTTCTAGGTTCGGGTGCTTTATCGGCGAGCTTGGTGCTGGGTCAGTTCATCGACCGCGTTGGATCTAAATCGGCAACTTTTGCTGCAGCGGTAATCATGGCATTCATGCTTTTTCTTCCTGGGTTAGCAAGCAACGAGATTCTTCTTGGTATTTCTTTATTTGGTTTGGGTTTTGGAATTGGTGCTACTGACATTGCGATGAATGCCCATGCCGTTGAAGTTGAGAAAGCTTACAACCGCCCAATATTTTCTGCCTTTCACGCCATGTGGTCTTTCGGTGGACTCATTGGTGCCACCCTTGGTGGATTCGCATTAGCAAACGACTTCGATATGCAAACGACCCTCACGCTTGCCGGGTTTTGGATGCTGGTGATTGCATTTTTCATGCGGGGCTGGATGCTTCCTGATCAGCCAAATCAGCAGCGTGCCAAAAAAGCAAGTCGCGAAGAAAAGCAATTAGAGAAACAGGGTCTCAAGGCTGGAAACCTTGAAAACCGAAAAGTGCTCGGCTATGTATTGTTTCTGGGTGCCATGGCTGGAGCCGCCGCCATCGCAGAGGGAACAGGAATTGACTGGTCCGCTCTTCACCACGCTAGAGTTCTGGGAACCACAGAAGCCTACGCAGCAATTGCGCTTGCGGTATTTGCAGGAGCAATGGGTGTTACCCGATTAGTAATTGACAAGCTTGTTGCAATAAAGGGAAGAATTTTTGTAATTCGATACGGTTCGCTGGTTTCCGCAATTGGCACCAGCCTGGTTGTTGTCTCCACAACATCTCCTTTGGCGCTTGCTGGTTGGTTGATCGCGGGAATTGGAATTGCTGGCGTTGTTCCGCAGCTCTTTGCTTACTCGGCAGAGGTGGGCGAGCAATCTCACACGGGCAGAAACATGGCCAAGGTTGTGGGAATCACCTACGCCGGGGTGCTCTCAGGCCCAGCAATCATTGGATTCTTGACTCTTCTGGTGCCGCTAAACATCGCTTTGGGCTTTGGCGTTGCCCTTGGGTTATTTACCGCGGTGGGTACGCTTTTGATTGA
>JBIIXH010000030.1:0-8168 GCA_044338475.1 Rhodoluna sp. | reverse complement strand
CAAACACCCCAGAGTGTAAACACGAGTGTCTTTCGCACTCCTTCTCTTTCGGTGTAGTCGTTCACGATGGTCCTCATGCCGTTGGTGCCGTGGATCATGGCTAACCAAAGCATTGCTAGATCCCACCACTGCCAGAATGGATCTGCCCATTTACCTGCAACGAACGCAAAGTTAATGGCCTTGATTCCACCTTCTGGAACAACAAGGTTCGAGATCAAGTGAACAAAAATTAGAACAACCAGTGCAGCGCCAGAAACACGCATGTAAATCCAGCCATACTTTTCCCAGTTTGCTTGCTTCTTGGACCTAGGGGAGTTTGGGGTCTCGATAACTACTGACATCACCCGCTCCTAACCGAAAACATTCATCAAGTGACGGGGGGCAAAGGCCGCAAAAAGAACAAATGCTGCGCCAACTACAACCCAGAACATTACGTTCTGATACTTGGCACCCTTGCTCCAGAAGTCGATCAGGGCGATGCGGATTCCATTGAATCCGTGATACAAAATTGCTGCTACCAGCCCAAGCTCAGCCACCCCAATAAGAGGTGTCTGATATGTGGCGATTACTACGTTGTAAGCCTCTGGTGCTACACGGACCAAGGCGGTGTCTAGAACGTGCACCAAAAGGAAGAAGAAGATGGCAACACCGGTAATTCGGTGCAGAACCCAGGACCACATACCCACTTTTCCGCGGTATAAAGTGCCTGCAGGCATTGTTGGCAAGTATGGCTCCTATGAAACGAGATGGGCTTTGGCTTAAATTCTAACCCTGAAACAATCTTGGCTATGCTCATGCGCCCAAGGTGAGCTAGGGTTTTTGTTGTTATGGCAAATCCAAGAAAACCCAAGGATCGCTTCCACGCAGTTATTCCAGCTGGGGGAGTTGGATCTAGACTTTGGCCACTTTCGAGAGCTTCCGCTCCTAAATTCCTTCATGACCTAACCGGTTCTGGTCAGACCCTACTTCAAGACACCTGGGACAGAGTCACCCCGCTAGCGTCAGCATCTAGAACAATGGTAGTAACGGGGGCTGCGCACGAGCAGGCTGTCATGGCCCAGATTCCAGATCTTGACCCAAAGAACCTAGTGATTGAAGCTAGCCCAAAGGACTCAACGGCGGCAATTGCGCTCGCCGCAGCAATCCTGGCCAAAAGAGAGCCTGATGTAATCATCGGCGCTTTTGCCGCAGACCACGTAATCACAGACAGCAAGGCTTTCCAAGATGCCGTGAACCAGGCAATCGAATTAGCAGCCACCGATCGAATCGTAGTAATAGGTATAACTCCAACCGAACCATCAGTTGGCTTTGGATATATCAAATCCGGCGACTCAATTGAGCTAGCTGGAGCACCAAACGCACTAGAAGTCGAGAAGTTTGTCGAGAAGCCAAAGTTCGAAAGAGCCAAAAAATACGTCGAATCCGGCAAGTATCTATGGAACGCTGGAATGTTTATCGCCCCCGCTGCCCTTCTTCTAAGACAGCTCGCTAAGAGTGAACCCGAACTTCACGCAGCTATCTTGGAGCTAGCCGCGGCTTGGGACACCGACAAGAAAGATGCAGTTGTTGCCAAGCTTTGGCCAGGTTTGAAAAAAGTTGCAATCGATTACTCGATTGCCGAACCAGCTGCCGAGGCGGGACTAGTCGGACTCATCCCCGGCAGGTTCAGCTGGCACGATGTTGGGGACTTTGCAGCCATTGCTGAATTACAGTCTCAGGGCAGAAAGAACAACCTTGCCGTACTTGGCGCAGCTAGGGTTTTGTCCGATGACTCGAGTGGAATTTTGGTTAGTGAAACCAATCGAATGATTGCAATCATTGGCCTAGAGGACGTGATCATCGTGGACACCCCGGATGCTCTGTTGGTTACCAATAAGGCAAACGCTCAAAAGGTTAAAGCTTTGGTTGACTCTTTAAAGGCCACTGGCCACGACGAGATTCTCTAAAGCTGCCCTATTTGTATCAATTTCATCTCGAAACGAAATAGCCTCGGCGTTGCGGGTATTTACCTTCTGTTTGCCAGTTATTCTTGTCCCATAACGCGAGTTGTGAACGACACGACTCGTACCCAAATAGGAGGAACTAAGTGAAGCTAATTTCACGCTCAAGTGCCGCTAAGGCACTTTCACTAGCTGCTGTTTCAGCACTAGTGCTTTCTGGTTGCGCGGCTGCACCAGAAGAAGACGCAGGTATAGAGCCAGGATCTGTTGATTTCCTAGCTTGTGCAGTATCTGACGAAGGAAACTGGAACGACAAGTCCTTCAACGAAGCTGTTTACACCGGTCTAAAGCAGGCAGAAACTGAACTAGGAATCACAATCAATGCTCTTGAGTCTGCAACACCTGAAGACTTCGAGCCAAACCTTCAGGCAAGCGTTGACGCAGATTGTGACCTCATCATCGGTGTTGGATTTGCTCTAGGAGATGCAATTACCAAGATCTCTGCTGAAAACCCAGACCTTAACTTTGCTTTGGTTGACTCAGAATCTGCGAGCACCAACGTGAAGCCATTGCTATTCGAAACTGCTGAGGCAGGTTTCCTAGCTGGTTACGCTTCGGCTGACTACTCAACCTCCAAGACAATTGGTACCTACGGAGGGCTTCCTTTCCCTTCAGTTACTGACTTCATGACCGGTTACTACTTCGGTGCAATGCAGTGGGGAATCGACAATGACACCGAAGTTACTGTTCTAGGTTGGGACCCAGCCACAGAGACCGGTGACTTCATGAACGGATTCGCTCCTAACAACCCAGAAGGTCTAGCAATCGCAAAAACTCAGCTTCAAGCTGGTGCGGATGTTCTTTTGCCAGTTGGTGGAAACCAGTTCACCGCTGCACAGTCCGCAATTGATGAGTTAAACCCAGAGGCAGTAATGCTAGGTGTTGACGTTGACATCGCTGCTGGTAACCCAGAGCTAGCGCCTTACATCCTGACATCGATTGAGAAGAGAATGACAATTGCTACATTCGATGTAATCAAGGGTCTTGTTGACGGAGCTGCATTCGATGCAACTAAGTACGTAGGAACTCTTGCAAACAAGGGTGTTGGAATCACAGCATTCTCTGACTTCGCCTCAAAGGTAAGCTCGGGCCTAGCTGACAAGCTAGTCGAACTAGAGGCCGGAATCATTGACGGCACCTACAAGCCAAAGGGCGAGTAGCTAAAACACTATTGAAGACCGGATGCTCCAGTTGGAGTATCCGGTCTTCAATTTTTTATGTGGCAGAATAAAGGCTGACTAAAAAAAATTTGCACATAGGAGTGCTGGATGAAACTAGAGCTAAAGGGAATCACCAAGCGCTTTGGTGCCCTAGTAGCTAACGACTCAATCGACTTAGTGGTTGAGTCTGGAGAAATTCATAGCTTGCTCGGCGAAAACGGAGCTGGCAAATCAACCCTTATGAATGTTCTCTACGGCCTGTACCAAGCAGATGAAGGTCAGATCCTCCTTGATGGCAAGGTCGCGAAATTCTCCGGGCCAGGAGACGCAATGGCGGCGGGCATAGGTATGGTGCACCAACACTTTATGCTTATTCCGGTTTTCACAGTGGCTGAAAACGTTGCACTAGGTCACGAGCCAACCAACAAGCTCGGGGTCTTGGACCTTGACGCTGCAAGAGCACTTGTTAGGAAGATCTCTGATCGTTTTGGATTTGATGTTGATCCTGACGCCTTGGTTGAGGACTTACCAGTAGGAGTTCAGCAGAGAGTTGAGATCATTAAGTCCTTGGCTCGCGATGCCAAAGTGTTAGTGCTTGACGAACCAACAGCCGTTTTGACTCCGCAAGAAACTGACGAGCTTATGGAAATTATGCGCGGCCTAGCCAAAACTGGGACTTCTATAGTCTTCATCACTCATAAACTGCGAGAAGTAAAAGCTGTGGCCGACAAGATCACAGTTATTCGTCAAGGTCGAGTTGTTGGAGAGGCCAAGCCAAGTGCTGAAACAAAAGACCTTGCAAGCATGATGGTAGGGCGCGATGTTGGACTTAATGTTGAAAAAAAGTCCGCCGCGCCTGGCAAAGTGGTGCTGGATGTAAACGATCTTTCAGTTCTAGATGATCGTGATCAGAGAGCGGTTGACCACGTAAGTTTTGACGTTCGGGCTGGCGAGATACTGGCTATCGCTGGTGTCCAAGGAAATGGACAAACAGAGTTGGCCGAGGCGATATTGGGCCTTAGAACTTTACACTCGGACACCGGTGATATCTCAATATCAGGATCAAGCGTGCGAGGTAAGTCGGTTAGAACAATTCTTGAAAAAGGCGTCGGCTACGTCCCCGAAGATCGTCAAAAAAACGGACTGATTTCAGAGTTTTCTATCGCGGAAAACATAATGCTAAATGGCTCATTCACTAAGCCATTTGCAAAGGGATTAGGAATTGCATTCGCGACTAGAAATCGAATAGCTGATGAACTGGTCAAGGAATTTGATGTTAGGACAACATCTGCGCAAACCCCCGCCGGAAAACTTTCCGGAGGAAACCAACAAAAGGTTGTTCTGGCCAGGGAGCTTTCGAGGGAAGTGGAGTTGTTAGTTGTTTCTCAGCCAACTCGTGGCGTGGATGTTGGCTCTGTGGAATTCATTCACGAACGCCTGGTTGAAGAAAGAAACAGCGGTAAAGCGGTGCTTCTTATCTCCACAGAACTGGATGAAGTTATGGCTCTTGCCGATCGAATTGCAGTGATGTATCGAGGCAAAATTGTGGGGATTGTGGATGCCAGCACCGATAGAGCAAAGCTTGGTCAGATGATGGCGGGTGTAGCAGCATGAGTCAAACTTCAAATAAAGAACCGATGAACTGGAATGCCGCACTAAAAGAGATTCTTTCCGGTGGGGTCACGCGAACTGTAGTGTCTGTGATCCTAGGCTTTGCCGTTGGTGCTTTCTTCATGATTATTTCCAATAGAGAGTTTCTTCAGAGCGTTGGCTATTTCTTTGCAGACCCATTAGCTAGCTTGCGTGCAGCAGGAGATGTTGTGGGCGCAGGTTACGGTGCTTTATTCAAGGGTTCAATCTATAACGCGGGCGCTGCAACTTTTGAAGGCGCCATTAGACCGCTAACCGAAACGCTAAGGCTCGCCGGCCCACTGATTGCGGCCGGACTTGGTATCGGACTTGGTTTCCGAGTGGGGCTATTCAACATTGGTGGTACCGGTCAGCTTGTCTCAGGTCTAATCTGGGCAACCTATGTTGCAACTCGAATAGAGCTCCCGCCGGTTATTCACTTCGTCGTTGCAATAGCTGCTGCGATAGTCGGTTCAGCGATAGTGGGTGCTTTTGTTGGTTTCCTTAGAGCGCGCACAGGTGCCAATGAAGTTATCACCACAATCATGCTCAATTACATAATCATTAGCTTCTTTAACTTTTTACTGTTGGATAACAACTTGCTACAAGGTGCCACAGCTGGTGGGCACACCAAGTCTGATCCCGCTTTCGAAACCGCAAAACTTCCGGGACTACTCGGTGAGGATTTTGCGCTCAACCTAGGATTTGTTTTATCCATTGTGGCCGTAGTTGTCTACTGGTGGCTGATGGAGAGATCAACAATTGGTTTTAGGCTCCGAGCAGTTGGCTTTAATGCATCGGCGGCAAAGGCTGCTGGCATTAACGTTGAAGCAACTTATATTCTTGCCCTGGGCTTATCGGCTGCCTTTGTTGGAATAGCCGCCGCTAATCAAGCTCTATCATCAACCGGTGGAGTTACACCAACTACTCACGCCGGTATTGGTTTTGATGCCATAACTGTTGCTCTTCTTGGCGGGTCATCCGCGTCCGGTGTATTGCTTGCCGGGCTGCTGTTCGGCGCCTTCAAGGCTGGATCATCGGCTATTCAGATCGAAGGAATTTCTCCTGATGTGCTCGGAATTGTTCAAGGAGCGATTGTTTTGTTTATTGCCGCCCCGCCTTTGATTAGGGCAATCTTCCGTCTTCCTCCGCCGCAGACTACAACGATGCTAAGTGCCCTACGATCGAAGTTTTTTAGTCGAGGAGGAAAATAATGGCCACTGAGACAAAAAAAGAAGTTAGAGAGTCCTGGAAGACACCTACTGTCATGGGCTCCATTGCAGCAGTGATTTTGATTTTCTTTGGAATACTCGGTAAATCCGAAATTGTTTCATTTGAACTTACTGGAGTGCGAGAAGCAGTCCAATTGCCTAACCTCGACATCCCTTCTAGCGTCTTGGGAACCGTGGCTGGAATTATTTTGCTTGCAATAACTGGATTTGTGGCATGGCAGGTTAGCAGGAACATACGGGCATCCATTTGGTTCTCACTGCTCTATGGCGCTATAGCGCTGGTAGCTCTCTTGGGCTGGCTTGCCGCAGGTTCTGTGGTTCCAGTGGCTTTCATACTGGGGTCAGCATTGGTTTTGGCAGTCCCAATCACGCTTGGTGCAATGGCTGGAGTAATGAGCGAGCGAGTGGGAGTTGTGAACATCGCAATTGAGGGTCAGCTGCTAACAGGGGCTTTTGTTGCCTCGGTGGTCAGCACCCTTACTGGAAATCAAATTATCGGCATTGTCTCGGCCATGATTACTGCAGCTCTCTTTTCGGCAGTGCTTGCAGTATTTGCAGTGCGGTTTTTGGCGCAGCAGATCATTGTTGGTGTTGTTCTGAACGTGCTAGCTATCGGAATTACAAACTTTCTCTACCAGCAGTGGGTAACTGAGGATGAGTCGGCGACTAATAGCCCAGGCACTCTTCCAATTATTAACATTCCGTTTCTTGGAGACATTCCCGTTATCGGACCAGTTCTGTTTCAGAACAGAATCACAGTTTTTCTTGCCATTGGGATCGTTATCGTTTTATGGTTCGTGCTTTTCAAGACCAAATTGGGTCTGCGCGCTAGAGCCGTTGGAGAAAATCCTTTAGCTGCAGATACGGTTGGCATTAACGTCTCTCGAACTAGATTTTGGTGGGTAACGCTTGGTGGGCTTTTGGCCGGTCTTGGAGGCGCAGCGCTGACTGTTGGTAGCTCAGGATCTTTTGGGCGTGAAATGTCCGGCGGATTAGGATTCATCGCCTTGGCCGTTGTTATCTTGGGCCGCTGGCACCCAGGCTACGCCACCGCGGCAGCGCTGCTGTTTGGATTCTCGATTATTCTTCGAATTTGGGCCAACCAAGTTAGTCCGGGTATTCCTACGAACTTCATCACTATGGTTCCTTACCTTGTAACACTGATTGCCGTCGTTGGATTCGTTGGTAGATCTAGACCACCTGCCGCTGATGGTATCCCATACGTGAAGGGTTAGAGATGCAAATCGATTGGGATCTGCTTCGCCAAGAAGCTATTGCAGCAATGCAAAAGGCTTACGTTCCATATTCAAAGTTTCCTGTTGGGGTGGCAGCACTAACTGAAGACGGCCGAGTTGTTTCGGGGTGCAATATTGAGAACGCTTCCTACGGTGTGACTTTGTGTGCCGAGTGCTCCATGGTCAGCGACCTGTTTAGAACTGGTGGCGGAAGACTCGTTGCCTTTTACTGCGTCGACAAGCACAACAACATCTTGATGCCATGTGGCAGATGCCGGCAGCTACTTTACGAACACTCGGCACCCGGGATGCTTCTTGAGACCGTTTCAGGTATCAAAACCATCGACGAGGTTATTCCAGACGCTTTTGGCCCTAGAGATCTGGATGCTAGAGCTTGAGCACATTTGATGCCGTTGACCTGATTATTTCCAAAAGAGAAAAGCAGGATCTCACCACAGAAGCCATTGACTGGCTAATCGAGAATTACACCGCAGGGAAAGTAGCGGACGAACAAATGTCGGCGATGGCGATGGCCATTTTGCTAAATGGCATGAATGGTCGCGAGATCAAAGATCTCACGATGGCCATGATTGCATCAGGAGAAAGACTTAACTTCGAATCCCTTGGTATCCCAACCACAGACAAGCATTCCACGGGGGGAGTTGGCGACAAGATAACTCTCCCACTCGCACCGCTAGTTGCAGTGTTTGGAGTTGCCGTCCCACAGCTTTCTGGTCGAGGTCTAGGTCACACCGGTGGAACCCTAGACAAACTTGAATCAATTCCCGGCTGGCGAGCAAACCTCTCTAATGAGGAGATGACTAAGCAGCTAGCCGAGGTCGGTGCTGTTATATGTGCCGCAGGATCGGGTCTAGCACCAGCTGACAAGAAGCTTTACGCGCTTCGTGATGT
>JBIIXH010000029.1:0-8357 GCA_044338475.1 Rhodoluna sp. | reverse complement strand
ATCGCTGAGGGCCCAGAGCTTGAAAGCGAGTGGTTCAACTTCGATGCCTTGAACTTCGACGAAGACCACCCAGCTCGTGCGATGCAGGACACTTTCTTTGTTGAGCCAATAGATCAAAAGCTGGTGCTTCGCACCCACACTTCGCCTGTTCAGGTGCGCTCGATGCTAGATCGTGAGCCGCCGATTTTTGTGCTGTGCCCCGGAAGAGTGTTTAGAACTGACGAACTTGATGCCACACACACACCGGTATTTCACCAGGTCGAAGGTCTAGCTATCGACAAGGGCCTTAGCATGGCCGATCTTCGCGGAACACTGGAGCACTTTGCTCGAATCATGTTTGGTGAAGAAGCCAAGATTAGATTACGTCCCTCCTTTTTTCCATTCACCGAACCATCAGCCGAGTTAGATGTTTGGCACCCAGGTGCTAAAGGTGGCGCTCGCTGGGTTGAATGGGGCGGCTGCGGAATGGTTAACCCGAACGTGTTGCGCGCCAGCGGAATAGATCCAAAAGTTTATTCAGGGTTTGCTTTTGGAATGGGAATCGAACGCACCCTAATGTTTAGAAACGAAGTCACCGACATGCACGACATGGTTGAAGGCGACATACGTTTCTCAAAGCAGTTTGGCATGGTGCTGTAATGAGAGCGCCACTTAGTTGGATAGCCGAATACGTTTCTTTACCTAAAGACGCCACCGCAGAATCTGTCATGGACGCCTTGGTAAAAGTTGGACTGGAAGAAGAAGGTGTTCACCGCTTTGATGTTTCTGGACCCATTGTGGTTGGAGAAGTTCTTGAGTTTACCGACGAGCCACAAACCAATGGAAAAACTATCCGCTGGTGCCAGGTGAAAGTTGCACCTCAAGGTAAGAAAGCTGCCGATGATGGCGCAGATGTTCGGGGAATTGTTTGCGGAGCTTCTAATTTTGAAACTGGCGACAAGGTAGTTGTTAGCTTGCCGGGAGCTGTGCTGCCTGGAAACTTTGAGATTTCTGCTCGCAGCACCTACGGTCACACAAGCGATGGAATGATCGCCTCCGGCAGAGAGCTTGGTCTAAGCGATGACCATGACGGAATCCTCAGGCTTGCAACCATCGGACTTGATCCAGAAGTTGGAACTGACGCAATTGCACTTCTTGAATTAGCCGACACCGCCGCCGAGGTTAACGTTCTACCGGATCGCGGCTACTGCCTTTCAATTCGCGGAATTTCCCGAGAGTATTCCCACGCAACGGGAAGTTCTTACAAAGACCCAATCACTATTGCACCGCCGGTTGCTGGCGTCGGCTTTGGTTTGAAGATTTCCGACACGGCCCCAATCAGAGGAAGAAAGACTTCTCAGAGTTTTGTTCTTCGCACAGCCATCAACGTTGATGCAACCAAGCCAACTCCAACTTGGATGCGATCAAGACTTAAACTTGCTGGCATTCGCTCAATTTCGCTTGCTGTAGATATCACCAACTACGTGATGCTCGAACTCGGTCAACCGGTTCACGCTTATGACCTGGACAAGATCAAGGGTGGCTTGGTTGTCAGGCGCGCAAGCAAGGGTGAATCGTTAAAGACTTTGGATGGGCAAATAAGGAAGCTGCACGAAGAAGACCTACTTATTACTGACGATTCTGGACCAATTGGATTGGCTGGCGTGATGGGTGGATTCTCCACTGAGGTGTCCGATTCAACAAAGAACATACTGATTGAAGCGGCACACTTTGATTCCGTTTCGGTTGCTCGCACCGCCAGAAGGCACAAGCTTTTTTCCGAAGCCTCAAAGCGCTACGAGCGTGGGGTGGACCCAAAGGTTGGCGAGTATGCGGCTGCCCGCGTTATTCAACTTCTTGAGCAACTAGCTGGTGCGGACGCTGGAAAACTAGGCGCGACTTTCACTGACATTACTTTGCAGCCAGAAATACTATTGCCGCAAGGCTTTGCGGCAGCACTGGTTGGTGTTGAATACAGCGACGATGAAATTGCCAAGGTTCTTCAAGACATCGGGGCGGTAGTTGCCAAAGACCCCAAAGGATTGAAAGTCACTGCTCCTAGCTGGCGACCAGATCTATTGGACAAGACCGATTTAGTCGAAGAAATTGCAAGAATCTTGGGCTACGAGAGAATTCCAACTCGATTACCAATTGCCCCTCCGGGCCGTGGGTTAACTCGCGCTCAGCAGTTCAGAGCTACTGCACTGAACTCACTGGCCACCGCAGGGTTTGTTGAGGTTCTTAGCTACCCGTTTGTGTCGGCAGAGCAAAATGGCTGGTTCGCAGATTCAAAGCAGGCGGTATCACTGGCCAACCCAATCCAAGAAGAAGCCGGTCAGCTCAGACTCTCTTTGATCCCTGGGCTACTAGACGCAGCAAAGACAAACATGTCACGCGGCTTTACGGACTTGGCTCTAGTTGAGCAAGGCTCAGTCTTCAAGTCCGTAAAGCAGGCAAAGGTTTCTTTCCCCGACACCTCCGCACGCCCAAGCGAGGCTGAGATCAAGGCGTTGAAAGCAAGTATCCCTACTCAGCCAAAACACCTGGCCGGAGTGTTCATGGGCAATAGAACAGATGCTCAACCAGGAATCAAGCCTGTCCGCTTTGGAGTTGCGGATGCTCTCTACGCGGCGAAGCTTGTTGGTCAGGCAATCGGAGTTACGTTTGAGCTAAAGCAGGCCGAGCCAGCTGGATATCACCCAGGAAGATCTGCTGAATTGATTGTTGGTAAGAAAGTTGTTGGTTTTGTTGGAGAGGTTGCTCCTGCGGTGACCAAGCAACTAGATCTTCCAAGAACTGTTGGGGTCTTTGAAATTGACCTCGATGCTCTATTAGCAGCAGCACCAGAATCGGTTGTTGCAAGGCCCATTGGCACACTGCCCGCTGCAACCCAGGACCTTTCTCTTGTTGTAAGCATTGAGGTTCCAGCGCAAGATCTAATGGACACCGTTCGAGAAGGCTGCGGTGAGCTACTAGAAGATATCTCTCTAACCGATGACTACCGCGGCAGCAACATTGCCGAAGGTTCAAAATCTCTCACCTTCGCACTTCGCTTCCGAGCCATGGATAGAACTCTTACTCAGGTTGAGGCATCCGAAGCTAGAGACAAAGCGGTGGCACTAGCCAGCAAAAAGCACAAGGCTGAAATCAGAGCCTAACTAGTTCCACCAATTGCGCAGATAAAGGACGGTATCTATGACTAGACACTTTTTGCGCGATGACGATCTGAATCCCGCCGAGCAAGCTGAAGTATTAGAACTTGCTGGGGTGCTGAAAAAAGACAGATTCAGTTCAAAAGTTTTTGCGGGACCTAAAACCGTTGCACTTATATTTGATAAGCCTTCAACCAGAACTCGGGTGTCTTTTGCTGTTGGCGTCACAGAGCTTGGTGGTGCGCCACTGATTATCGACTCGGCAACTAGTCAATTAGGCTCCAACGAGCCAGTGGCAGATACCGCAAGAGTTCTTGATCGCCAGGTTGCAATGATTGTTTGGCGAACATTTTCTCAATCCGGCTTAGAGCAAATGGCACAAAACTCGTCGGTTCCTGTTATCAACAGCTTGAGCGATGAGTTTCATCCGTGTCAGTTACTTGCTGATTTGATGACTATCAAAGAAAAACTCGGTGGCCTGCAAGGAAAAGTCCTTAGCTATATCGGCGATGCTTCAAACAACATGGCGCACTCTTACTTATTGGCCGGCGCAACCGCGGGAATGAAAGTTCGTGTTGCTGGTCCGGCCAGGTATCAACCCAACGCGAGGATTTTGGAAAAGGCTAGGCAGATAGCTGAATCTACCGGCGGGTCGGTTGATAGCTATTCAGACCCAAAGCTTGCTCTTGTAGATAGCGACGTGGTGGCAACTGACTCATGGGTATCGATGGGTCAGCAGGATCAGAAGACGGAGAAGATCGAAGCTTTTGTTGGTTTCCGACTGGATGCCGAGCTACTCGCAATAGCAAAACCGTCGGCTATCGTGCTTCACTGTTTGCCTGCTTATCGGGGCTTGGAGATTACCGATGAAGTGCTTGAGGGCAGCCAGTCAGTTGTTTGGGATCAAGCCGAAAACAGGTTGCACGCTCAAAAGGCGCTCATGGTTTGGCTGGCTCAACGAGCTAAAGCCTAAGATTGAACTAGCTTTCCCACCTTTGGGGAATTCGTTGACTTTGTAGGAGCAAAATGGCCGAGCGTGTAGTTCTGGCGTATTCAGGCGGGCTCGACACCTCAGTTGGCATCGGTTGGCTCAAAGACGCTACCGGAAAAGAAGTAGTTGCGATGGCCGTCGACGTCGGTCAGGGCGGCGAAGACATGGATGTTATTCGACAGCGTGCCCTGGATTGCGGTGCGGTCGAGTCGGTAGTTATAAACGCCCAAGAAGAATTTGCTAGCGACTACATAATGCCCTCGTTGAAAGCAAACGCGCTCTATCAAAAGCGCTACCCGCTGGTTTCGGCAATCTCTCGTCCTTTGATTGCAAAGTATCTTGCTAAAACCGCTCACGAGTTAGGAGCCGATACGGTAGCCCATGGTTGCACCGGTAAAGGTAATGACCAAGTTCGCTTTGAAGCATCCGTTGCCGCTTTAGCCCCTGACCTTGTTTCAATCGCCCCAAATCGTGATTTGGCGCTAACTAGAGACAAGGCAATTGAGTATGCGGCTAAACACAACTTGCCGATCGAGCAATCTAAAAAGAGCCCTTACTCGGTGGATCAGAATGTTTGGGGACGAGCTGTTGAGACAGGATTACTAGAGGACCCCTGGAACGCACCAATTGCAGATATCTATACATACACTAAGGACCCAGATGTCCAAAGGGACCCAACAGAGGTTGTAATCAAGTTCGACGAGGGAATCCCGGTTGAAATAGACGGTGTTGGATACAGCCCAATTGCCATGATTAAAAAGATGAATGAATTGGCTGGCCACCACGGCATTGGAAGAATCGATATTGTCGAAGATCGCCTGGTGGGTATCAAATCCCGTGAGATCTACGAAGCTCCTGCTGCTATTGCCCTAATTCAAGCCCACGAGGAGCTAGAGAACCTAACTCTTGAGCGGGATGTCAACAGATTCAAAAAGGGCATTGAAGACAAGTGGGCCACGATGGTCTATGAGGGTCTTTGGTTTTCGGACCTGAAGCGCTCGCTGGATGTCTTTATTGATCACACCCAGCGCTACGTTTCTGGCGAGGTTAGGCTCAAGCTTGCTGGAGGTAGGGCAGTTGTTACCGGGCGTCGCTCAGAGCAAAGCCTCTATGATTTCAACCTGGCTACCTACGACACCGGAGATAGCTTCGACCAGTCTCTAGCCAAGGGTTTTATTGATCTTTGGTCTCTTCCAAGCAAGATTTCCGCGAGGCGCTCCAATGGCAAATGAAAATATCCCAGGATCGCTATGGGGTGGCAGGTTCCAGGGAACCCAGGCCGAGTCGGCCTTTGCGCTTGGAAAATCCACCCATTTTGACTGGCGACTAGCTACCTTCGACATCGCAGGTTCCAAGGCGCACGCCAAGGCATTATTCTCCGCTGGTTACCTAAACAACGATGAAACCGAGCGCCTAACCAAGGTGCTAAATCAGCTTCTAGAAAGAGTTGAATCGGGTAGCTTTACACCAAAACCACAAGACGAAGATGTTCACTCGGCGCTAGAGCGTGGCCTTATTGAAATCGCCGGCGCCGAACTAGGAGGCAAGCTTCGTGCGGGGCGTTCGAGGAACGACCAGATTGCCACTCAAATTCGCATGTATCTAATGTCGGAATCGAATGTCATCGAGCAACTAGTTCTAGAGCTAATTGCAGTTTTGGTAGCAAGAGCTGAAGAGCACCTGGGTTCTTCGATCCCTGGAAGAACTCACATGCAGCACGCTCAGCCGGTTCTGCTTTCGCACCACCTATTGGCCCACGTTTGGCCACTAACCAGAGATCTAGAGAGATTGCGCCAGTGGCGCTCGCGAGCTAACTTGTCACCTTACGGGGCAGGGGCATTGGCCGGATCAAGCCTCGGGCTAGATCCACAGCTGGTTGCAACCGAACTTGGTTTTGCTGGCACCACGCAGAACTCAATTGATGGAACAGCGTCCAGAGATGTGGTGGCGGAATTCGCTTTTATTCTCTCAATGATTTCAATCAACCTCTCTCGCTTTGCCGAGGAAATAGTTATTTGGGCAACGCAAGAATTTGGCTACGTCACGCTCGACGACGCCTACTCAACGGGTTCGTCGATAATGCCCCAAAAGAAAAACCCAGACGTTGCAGAATTGGCCAGGGGTAAATCCGGAAGATTGATTGGAAACCTTGCAGGTTTACTTGCTACTTTCAAGGCTCTTCCGCTTGCTTACAACCGGGATCTGCAAGAAGACAAAGAGCCGGTGTTTGATTCCATAGACACCCTGGCACTGCTTCTTCCTGCATTTACTGGAATGGTTGCAACCATGAAATTTGATCTTGACCGCATGGAGCTTTTGTCCTCGTCTGGATTCTCGCTCGCAACCGATGTTGCTGAGTGGCTCGTGAAGAAGCAGGTTCCATTCCGTGAAGCACATGAAGTAACCGGCAGGCTTGTTGCTTACTGCGAGGCAAGCGATCTTGAGTTACACCAGGTGCCAGATGCTGATCTAGCTAAGATTTCTAGGCACCTCACAGGGGAGCTTCGAGAAGTGTTGTCGGTATCCGGTTCTATCAAGTCGCGCTCCGGTGTTGGCGGAACATCGCTTCCTAGGGTGCTTGAGCAAATCGCCGAACTGAAAAGAAGCTGGTCCTAATGACTCTTTCAAGCCAAGCTAACGACAAGTCCTTCTCAGGTATCTGGGAAGAGCTTAAGTGGCGCGGACTTATCTCGCAGTCCACCGACGAAGCTGAGCTATCAAAAAAACTAAACAGCTCCTCGCTGACTTTTTACATTGGTTTTGACCCAACAGCTGCCAGCTTGCACCTAGGTAACTTGGTGCAGCTTCTTGTAATGAGAAGACTGCAGCTTGCAGGCCACAAGCCAATCGTCCTGATTGGCGGTTCCACTGGATTGGTGGGGGACCCTCGTCCAACCGCAGAGCGTGTTCTAAATGATGTAGACACAGTGAGCGCGTGGGTAGAGAAGCTTTCTAAGCAGGCTTCGAGATTTGTTCAGTTTGACGGTTCTGCTGCTGCCACGCTTGTGAACAACATGGACTGGACCCAATCGCTTAGTGCAATTGATTTCTTGCGCGAGATCGGAAAACACTTCCGCGTTGGCAAGATGCTAGCTAAGGACGCTGTTAGCGCAAGACTAAATTCCGAACACGGCATTAGTTATACCGAGTTCAGCTACCAGATTCTGCAAGGCTACGACTTTCTGGAGTTGTTCCAGCGGAACAACTGCACCATGCAAATTGGCGGCTCTGATCAGTGGGGGAACCTAACTTCCGGGTCAGATTTAATACATAAGGTAACCGGCGAGAGCGTTCACCTTTTATCTACCCCCTTGATTACAAACTCTGACGGCAAGAAGTTTGGCAAGTCTGAAGGCAATGCTGTTTGGCTAGACGCGTCTATGACCAGCCCATACGCTTTTTATCAGTTCTGGCTCAACGTCGAAGACGCCGATGTTATTGACCGCCTAAAAGTGTTCACATTCTTGACCAAGCAGGAGATTGATGAGCTTGCCAAGAAGGTTGTAAGCGAGCCTCACCTTCGGGAGGCTCAGCGCATCTTGGCTCTGGAGGTCACCTCCATCGTTCATTCGAGGAAAGCTGCCGAAGCAGCGATTGAGGCATCCAAGGCTTTGTTTGGCCAGGGGGCTTTGACTGACCTTTCAGAGGCTGATCTTCGCTCGGCACTTGCCGAACTTCCAAGCGTGAAGGCTCCCTTGGGCTCATCAATAGCCCAGTTACTGGTGGATTGTGGGCTAGAGGCCAGTGTTTCAGCTGCCAGGAGGGCAATCCGCGAGGGTGGCGTCTATCTAAACAACGAAAAGGTCGTCGACGAAACCCAGGGATTAGATCAAATGCTGCACGGAACTGTGGCCGTTTTAAGACGCGGAAAGAAGACCCTAGCGGCCGTATTTTTGGGCTAGATATTCTCTCCAAAAACCCTATATTTTCGCGGATTTGATTTGACTTAAGGCCTGCCAACAGCGTAATCTTGTGAGGTTGCCCAAAGCTTGGATTTCTGCATAGAAAACCGGCTCAAGTACAGCCAATCTAAACCGAAATAGGGGTTTTTTGACCCCTGGTTTCGCGTCTAAGATTGAAGGTCCATCATCTAAAAAAGAAGTAAAAAATCTTTTTGGTTTTTGCGTCTTTAAAAAATGATGAATCTGGATATCGCCTCGGAGATTTCTTTAGTTAGAAATTCCCAAGCGCATCCGATCCTTGAGAACTCAACAGCGTGCACAATGTCGATGCCA
>JBIIXH010000103.1:0-3179 GCA_044338475.1 Rhodoluna sp. | reverse complement strand
TGGGAAAGAGTCCAAAGCAGTTTTTTTGATTGGGATGTAGCGGTCGCCGCATTCCCAAGAGTCTTTGATGGACTCATGCTGAATCTTCGAGTGTTGTTTGCTGCTGCGATTCTGGTTTTGATATTCGGCCTCTTGTTGGCAATCTTCAGAACGCTAAAGAATCCTGTGTTTTTTCCACTGAGAGTTTTATCTCAGGGTTATGTAGATCTCTTTAGAGGCATGCCCCTACTCATTGTTTTGTACCTAGTTGGCTTTGGAATTCCTGGACTAAGGCTCGAATTTCTAGGACGAATCCCTTCTGAAGTTCTAGGCATCATCGCACTCACACTTACCTATAGCGCTTACGTATCAGAGGTTTTCAGAGCCGGTATCGAGGCCATTCACCCATCGCAGAGAATGGCAGCAAGATCATTAGGCCTTAGCTATCCAAAGTCAATGCGGCTAGTTATCTTGCCTCAGGCAATTCGCAAAGTTGTTCCTCCGCTTATGAATGACTTTGTTGCCCTGCAAAAAGACGTTGGACTCATTTCTGTACTCGGTGCCATCGATGCGGTGCGTGGAGCTCAGATTGAGGTGGCGAAGTTCGCTAACTTCACACCTTACGTTGTTGCTGGCCTATTGTTTGTTTTGCTTGCAATTCCAACCGTCCGGCTGGCTGATCGAATTCAAAGAAAGTATTCCGAGCGCGAACAGGCTGGTAACGCACTGTGATCGATTGGACTAAGCCACGCCTTAAGGTAGTAAACCTCAAGAAGAACTACGACAGCAAAGTTGTCCTGGATGGGGTGGACCTAGAGGTATTCCCAGGTCAAATTGTTGCCGTTATCGGGTCCTCCGGATCTGGAAAGTCCACGGTGCTGCGCTGCGTGAATTTGCTCGAGGAAATTCAAGATGGGCAAATATTCCTAGAGGGTGTTGAGATTTCTGAACCAGACGTAAATCAAGACAAGGTCAGAGAGCAGATTGGGCTTGTGTTCCAGTCATTCAATCTTTTTTCCCATCTTTCTATTTTGGAAAACATCACCCTTGCTTTGATTCACGTAAAGAATGTCGCCAAAGAAGAGGCAAAACAAAAAGCCCTAGCTTGGTTAGAGCGAATTGGTTTGGCCGACAAAGCAGATTCTTATCCAGACAAGTTATCCGGCGGGCAGCAACAGCGAACAGCAATAGTTCGCGCGGTTGCGATGGAGCCAAAGGTCTTGCTCCTGGACGAAGTAACTAGTGCCTTGGATCCAGAGCTGGTTGGTGAAGTGCTGTCTTTAATTAAGGACCTGAAGGCGTCCGGCACCACCATCTTGATGGCTACCCATGAGCTCTCTTTTGCAAGAGAAGTGGCCGACTGGGTGATTTTCTTGGAGAACGGCAAAATTCTGGAACAGGGTGAGGCAAAAGAATTCTTCGACAACCCCAAGCAGGCTAGAACCAAGGAGTTTTTAACTCGAATGATCAAGCGCACCGATTAGCAACCCACTCACTCTGAACAGCTAAACTCAGTACATGTCCCGCAAAGCCCTCCTGCTGTTTTTGGCGACCGGTTTAGCCTGGGGACTCCCATACTTCTTTATACAGATTGCGCTTGAGGATTTTTCAAGCTATTCGATTATTTTCATCAGGGTTCTTATAGGTGCCGCCATTATGGTCCCGCTGGCGCTTAACTCTGGAGCGCTAAAGATTGCTCTAAAGCACTGGAAATGGGTCTTATTCTTCGCCGTCATGGAAATGGTAATTCCTTGGTGGTTGATCACCGAAGCCGGCAGACACATCTCCTCAGGATTGACAGCCTTGCTGATTGCAACAGTTCCTATGTTTGGGGTTGTTGTGGCCAGCCTCCTAGGAGACAAGTCCATAAGACACCCTAAGACCTTAATTGGTATGGTCATCGGGTTTGCCGGTGTTGTTGCGCTTGTTGGAATCGACTCATTCCAGGGCGTAGTTGATCCAATTTGGGTTGGCGCGGTCATTCTTGGATCTATTGGATATGCAATTGCACCTGCGGTTATTTCCTACAAGATTGGGTTTGTGCCAACCACGGGAGTCATTAGCCTTTCCATGGTCTTCGTCGGACTTGCTTATTTGATTCCGGCAATTACTCAGTTGCCTCAAGAAATAGCAAGCGTCCCGAGCTTGGATTCCTGGTTGGCACTTATTGGTCTAGGTGCAATTTGCTCGGCCCTAGCCTTCGTATTGTTCTTTGCTCTCATTAAAGAAATAGGTGCCCCTAGGGCGACACTTATTGTTTACATCAATACTCTGGTGGCGCTGCTACTGGGAGTTATATTCCTGAGTGAGCCAATTACCCCAGGCCTTCTGATTGGCCTGCCTTTGGTCCTAATCGGCAGCTGGCTGGCTGGGCAAAAATACGAGGCAAAACAGCCCGCAGCCAGCTAATCGCCGCAAAACCCATTGTTTTCGGGGTAATCAACATAAAAACCATTCCAATATGAGAAAAATTCTGGTATTTTGATTCAAAGCAGGAATTTATTCGAAGGAAGTCTCTGAATGCAAAAAGCGACCCAAATCCTAATTGACCAGTCACACCGTCAAGCTTGGAGCACTGATGCCGAGAAGGCCAAGGAGCTAAACCCTGGTAACCCTCAAGACTCTGGCTACTCAAAGCTAGTGCTGTCAGCAGAAGCTTCAGGTTTTGGAGTGCGCTCACACCAAACAGGCACTTTTACTAAAGAGTCTTTGTCTGGAGTGGATGTTCTAGTTATCCCTCACGCATCAGAAGATGACTGGGAGAAAACCCTGGGTGAGGGTTCCCCCAAGTTAACTTCCGATGAGATTTCAGCCGTTAAAGAATTCGTAAACTCCGGTGGCGGACTTGTTGTTCTAGGAGAATCTGAACAGCCAAAGTACGGAAACAACTTTTCTGAACTAACCGAGCAATTCGGTATCAAGATTGCAAATGCAACTGTTCAGGATTCTGAAAACAACTTTAAGGGCGTTGCAACTTGGGTTCTTGCAGATCTAAAAAAGTCGTTCGAGTTCGATCTCGGTTTCAAAGTTGACCGAACAGCTTTTTACCGCTCTGGAGTTCTTGAAATAAAAGACGGCTCTGACGCTCAGGTAATCGCGACAAGCTCAGCTTCGGCTACACCTTCGGAAGCAGCACTGGTTGCAGCTACCAACTTTGGTAAAGGAAGAGTAGTAGTTCTTGCCGACAGCGACATCTTCGG
>JBIIXH010000067.1:0-5624 GCA_044338475.1 Rhodoluna sp. | reverse complement strand
ACCTTCTGGCCAGATTGGCTAGCTGAGAAGGAGCAGGTTTACCAGAACAGCGCCTTTGTCCCAATCGAATTCGTTGCCTTCACTTCCGGTTACGACACTTTCTCGGCAGTATTTTTCCCAGAAACCGTTGCAACCCGTGAACTAGCAAAGTTCTACTGGGGTGGAATCTTCTGCGACCGCGAGGCCGCAAGATTCCGCATGGTTACAAGGGCCGCACAGAAGCTTCTGTTCCTACCTCTTCCTCCGGACGCAGAGAGAGTTGTGAACGATCAACTCCTTGCCCAAGAAACCTATGTGCTTTGGGACTTGATTCACGACCGCACCCACTCCAAGGGCGACCTGCCATTTGACCCATTCATGATCAAGCAGCGCATGCCCTTCTGGATGTATGCACTTGAGGAATTACGTTGCGACCTTTCAACATTCAGAGAAACCTTTGTTTTGGATGAGCAAGGCGAAAGACTAGGAAAGTACATCCGCTACGCCATCTTGTTCGATCGCCTATTCCGCTTCCCAATTACCGGGCCAAGAGTTCGAAACTACGACGGACTGGGTGGCCAGATTATCTTTAGTTACCTTCACCGCCACGGTGGTTTGAAGTGGACTGACAACAAGCTCAGCTTTGATTGGGACAAGGTGAACGAACAAATCGTTGCGCTTTGCGGCGAGGTTGAAAGCCTGTACCACGACGGAATCGATAGATCCCGAGTAGCTCAGTGGTTAGCAGCTTATGAGTTTGTGAGCGACCTAGTTCAGCCACACCCCGCATCAGCTTGGGCCAAGGGCCCTGATGCTTTGCCAGTTGAAGGCGAGCTCAAGGAAATGGTGAACGCAGTTCTAGACGACGAGTTTCCGCTCAACGTCTTTTTTGACACACTGAACCGTAACTTGCAGGATGTCATCACTTCCACCAAAGGCGTTACTGCCTAAGGCAGAAAATAATCATGGAGGCCATCGACCGCAGAATCCTGACGCTGCTAGCTGAGGATTCTGAGCGTTCGCTTCAGGATCTTGCTGTTGAGGTGGGCTTACCAACTTCGACTCTGCACCAGAGAATCAAGCGGCTTGAGGCTAAGGGTCTGATCTTGGGTTACCAGGCCAAACTCGATCTTCGCAAAGTTGGTTTGAGCATGACTTCATTCGTTTCTCTCACCCCCATTGACCCAGCAGCCCCTGACTCGATTCCAGCTCAGCTGGAATCTATTTCTGAAATAGAGGGTTGCTGGAGCGTTGCGGGAGAAGAAAGCTATATAGTCAAAGTAAATGTGTCTGAACCTGCGGATTTAGAGGCTTTACTAGGCAAGATCAGATCGCAAGCCAACTGCTCCACTCAAACAACAGTTGTTCTATCAACGGCTTTTGAGAACAGACCGCCTGCGATTCCAGAATCAGATCAGAACGACAGCTAGAGGAAGAAGTCAAACACTAATGACGACACGAAAGATTTGGCGCGGATTCGCAAGCGATAACTACGCTGGGGTCCACCCAGCTGTTTTCGAGGCGATGATTGCAGTCAACGAAGGTCACGAGATTGCGTACGGGGAAGACACCGAAACTGCAAAGTTTGATCAGGTCGTAATTGAAAACTTTGGTCCTAAAGCTCTTGGCTATCCGCTATTCAATGGCACCGGTGCCAACGTCGTTGCCCTGCAAGCTGCCCTTCAACGCTGGGAAGCGGTTATTTGCGCAGACACCGCTCACATCAATGCTGACGAGGGCGCTGCTCCAGAGAAGATGGCTGGACTAAAGCTTTGGACCGTTCCAACGCCAGATGGCAAACTCACTCCAGAACTTATTGAGTCTCAGATTTTTGACATTGGTGTTGTTCACCGAGCTCAACCTGGAGCTGTCTCTATCACTCAAACCACTGAGCTTGGAACTTTGTATCAACCAGAAGAAATCAAGAAGATTGCCGAAGTAACGCACAAGCATGGACTGTTACTGCACCTAGATGGAGCAAGACTTTCTAATGCTGCTGCCGCACTGGGCAAGAGTTTCAAGGAATTCACTACCGATGTTGGTGTTGACCTAGTTTCTGTTGGCGGAACCAAGATTGGTGCACTAGCTGCCGAAGCTGTAATAGTTATTGACTCCACTTCCACAAGGGGTAAGTTGCTTGCTGAAGCGATGCCATATCTTCGGAAGACCTCGATGCAGCTTCCTTCCAAGATGCGATTTGTTTCAGCTCAGCTAAACGCCTTGTTTGAAAATAAGGCTGCGGTAGCGCTTGCTAACGCTCGCCACGCTAACCAGATGGCCAAGAAACTTCACGAGGGAGTGGTTGCAATAGCTGCCAAGAGTTCCTCGGTAACTGTTCCGAATCCAACACAGGCAAACGCAGTGTTTCCAATCCTGCCCGCAGAAGTGACAAACAAATTGCTTGAGAGCTACCGCTTTTATGTTTGGAACCAGGCCACTGGCCAGGTTCGTTGGATGTGTGCCTGGGACACCCAGGAATCAGATGTCGATGGATTGCTTGCTGCACTTGATCGAGCAGTTAGCTAAACCAGTTAGCTAAAACAGGGAACAATAAACACTCTTTCTTAGTTGGGAATCAAATGAACAAAAAACCAGAAACTTCTGCCCCCCTTACTGACCTGCTGGACAAGCGTTGGAGCCCAAGGGCCTATGACGCTAACCACTTGATTAGTGATCAAGACTTACTTTCAATCTTGGAAGCTGGTCGCTGGGCACCTTCTGCAAACAACGGTCAGCCTTGGAGATTCTCGGTAGCGGTTCGTGGAACCGAAGTTCACGAAAAGGTGACAGCGGGATTAGGCGGCTTTAACCAGGCTTGGGCTCCTGCCGCATCAGCCATGATTGTAATTTCCATTAAGAAAAATGAAGACGGCACTTCAAGCCTCAAGAACTACTATGACGCGGGCTTAGCCGTCTCACTTATGACCGTCCAAGCGCAGTCACTAGATCTTTACTCACACCAGATGGCTGGAATTGTTCCGGAAGCTATCCAAGAAGGACTTGCCATCCCCGCTGAATTCGAAGTTGCGGTAGTGGTAGCAGTTGGCAAGATTGCCTCACCGGATGTGTTCGAGGGAGCTGCCTACGAAAGAGAGATTGCTCCTCGAACCAGGTTGCCGCTAGAGGAAATTGTCCTACACGGCAAGCCTTAGAGTTAATAGGTGCCCATAACCGAACAAATTGCCCTCTGGTATGACCAGATTGGCCCGATTCTGTTTGTTGCCGCTGTCTGGGCTCTGGTTTTTGCTGGAACCGGATTACTAATTGGGGCCTTCATACCTTTTATAACCGGTGACTCGCTAGTTTTTGCTGCAGGCCTGGTTGCAGCAAGTTTTCCGGAAAGCATCGACATCTGGGTTCTGAGTATCGGAATAGGAATCTTTGCCTGGTTGGGTGACCAAGTTGGTTACACACTTGGCAGGCATTTCGGTAGACCATACCTAGACAAACGACAGGGTGCCATTATTCAAAGTGCAATTAGTAAAGCTGAAAAGTTTTACCAAGCCTGGGGTTGGTGGGCTGTAGTGATTGCAAGATTTGTTCCTATGGCTAGAGTGCTAATTCCAGTAATCGCGGGGATTGGGAAAATGAATTATTACAAATTCTTCTCAGCCAACTTAGTTGGGGCAGTTGTCTGGGGAATGGGGCTATCTCTTGCCGGCTACTTCGCGGCAAGCATTCCCCTAGTCAAAGACGCCACATACATCATCGCTGTTTTGGTCATCGCTGCTTCCCTGGTTGCAGGCATTAGATCCTGGTTTAAAAACAACGAATCTAAAGTTGCGACTAAGAGCTCTTAGTCAGCTACCGGTAGCAATAACTAGATCCGCCAGCGAGGCTGATTTCTCTCTCGCGTAGAAATCCAGTTCTTGAGCTGCCCACATATCAAATTTCTCCAAGTCACCTTCGCGCTCTAACCAGCGAGAGCGCCGAATGGATTCGTCGGCCTCCAACCAAATCCTCAAAGACGCAACGGTGGAAGCACGTTCACCAAGTGCCCCACAACCTTCAATAATCAGAGGTGTTCCACCAGAAAATTCCATCCAGGCACCGCGTTGGTTCTTCGCCCAATCCCACTGCTGCCAAGAAGCCGTTTCTTTTTTTGTAAGCGGTTCGAGAATGAATCTGTTTAGGTAATCAGCGCCAAGGCTGAGACCTTCCCAGCCCGGGTAGAGATCGTCCATGTGTATAACGCGTGGTAGAGATTCTCCTTGTTTGAAGAGATTTTCCTGCAAGGATTTTGCAAAGGTGGACTTGCCTGAGTTTGATCTTCCGTCAATCAAAACTAAGGGTGTTATGTTTCCAAGATCGATCTGTTCAAGGACTTTGTCTGTTATCTCTTGAATGAGAGTGGAGTTCGAAGCCAAGAAAAACCTATAGCCAGCTAGTCAGCTAGACCGTAAAGACGGTCTCCTGCGTCGCCAAGGCCTGGAACGATGTAACCGATTTCGTTTAGCTTTTCATCTAAGGCGCCCAGCACAATCGTGACATCTTTGTTGCCAACTGCTTTCTCAACAGCCTTCAAACCTTCGGGTGATCCGATTAGGCAAATTGCAATTACCTCTGATGCTCCGCGGTCAAAAACGTACTTAATCGAATCAATCAAGGTGCCACCGGTGGCAAGCATTGGGTCGATTATGTATACCTGGCGACCGGTTAGATCATCTGGAAGTCTCTCGGCGTAGGTGAACGGTTCAAGAGTTTCTTCATTGCGCTTGATTCCTAAGAATCCAACTTCTGCGGTTGGTAGCAACTTCAGGATTCCATCTAGCATTCCAAGACCTGCGCGAAGGATTGGAACGATCAAAGGTAGCGGGGTGCTTAGGTGAACACCGGTTGTCTTCACCAAAGGAGTTTCAATGGTTATCTCCTGCACCTTGATCTCTCTTGTTGCCTCATAGGTAAGAAGTGTCACTAGCTCCTCAACAAGCTGCCTAAAGGTAGGAGAAGGGGTGTTCTTGTCTCGCAAAACGGTGAGTTTGTGAGTCACCAGTGGGTGATTGGCTATGTGGGTGCGCATGTAAATAAATCTAGTGGGTGCAAGCTGGTGCCAAGAGAACCAAAAGTCTTGGAATACTTGTCTCAAGGGAGTAAACAGCAAATGACAACTACTTGGGATTCGGCTATGGAGCTCGCTTTGGCTGAAGCGAACCAGTCGGGGCAAGATGTGCCCGTAGGGGCTGTGCTTGTTGACCCGGACGGAAACGTAGTTTCGTCGGCCCATAACGAGCGCGAGGCAACCGGGGATCCAACCGCCCACGCAGAGATCCTCGCAATTCAAAGGGCAGGGAAGAACTCTTCCAAATGGCGTCTTGATGAACTAACTCTGGTTGTTACTTTGGAGCCATGTGTGATGTGTGCAGGGGCAATAGTCGCAGCTCGTATTCCAAGAGTTGTCTTTGGCGCTTTTGATGAACGGGTTGGGGGAGCTGGATCAAGATATGATCTGGTGCGTGATTCCAGACTAGGTGCACCAGTTGAAGTCATAACCGGTGTCATGCAAGTTGAGTGCTCCAAGGTATTAAAAGACTTTTTTGAGAAACGCCGCTAAACACTAAGCTTTGTTGTGGTGACGTGTCCGAGCGGCCGAAGGTGCAACTCTCGAAAAGTTGTGTGCGTGAAAGCGCACCGTGGGTTCAAATCCC
>JBIIXH010000001.1:0-34086 GCA_044338475.1 Rhodoluna sp. | reverse complement strand
CCGATGTTCTCTCCGATGGTGAGTTCGCCGTTTACCTTGTTGTCATCAGATAGTTGCTCGGGAGAGAGTTCATTGAACTGTGAAATCAGACTGGAAGTTAGTTTCTCGAAAGCGGAACGGTCTTCGTCACTCCACCAGCTAATTAGTGCTCCATCTCCGTCGTACTTGGATCCCTGATCGTCAAACCCGTGACCAATCTCGTGACCGATAACCGCACCGATTGCTCCGAAGTTCACAGCGTCATCGGCATCAGGCGAGAAAAACGGCGGCTGCAAAATAGCTGCGGGGAAAACAATCTCATTGAAGCCTGGGTTGTAATAGGCGTTGACGGTTTGAGGGGTCATGAACCACTCGTCACGATCTAGCGGGGAACCAATCTTCTTCATCTCGCGATCTAGGCTCCAAGAGTTGACGTTTTTAACATTCGAGATCAAATCATTTCGATCAATTTTGATGCTCGAGTAATCCTTCCACCTCACCGGGTAACCAATCTTTGGAGTGAACTTAGTGAGCTTCACAAGAGCTTTCTTCTTTGTCTCATCGCTCATCCAGGAGAGATTCTCGATGCTGTGCTTGTAAGCATCGATTAGATACTGAACCAACTCGTCCATGCGCTTTTTGGCTTCAATTGGAAAATACTTCTCGACATAAATTTTTCCAACAGCTTCACCGAGAGACTCTTCGACCAAGCTAACCGCTCGCTTCCAGCGAGCGCGGTTCATCGGTGCTCCAGTCAAAGTAGTTCCGTAGAAACTAAATCTCTCGTCAACAAAATCTTGAGACAGATAAGGCGCTGCTTGACTAATTAGCTTCCAGCTCATCCAAAGCTTTATTGCTTCAAGATTTAATTCAGAGAAAGTTTCCTTTAGGGATTCAAAGAATGATGGCATCATCACAATCGACTCGTTTAGAACCTTCGGGCTTATGTTTCCGCCCTCAAACCACAAGTTCCAATCAAAAGTGGAAGTTAGCTTCTTTAGTGAATCAAAGTTTGTGAGGTTGTTAGTTTTCTCGGCGTCTCTGGTTTCGACGTTGTTCCAGTGATTTGAAGCCAACTTAGTTTCGAATTCAAAGATGGTTGCAGCGGATTCTTTAGCTGCGGTTTGTTCCCAGCCAGCTAGCTGGAGCATCTTTTGAATGTGAATCAAATACGCATCGCGGATGCTCTGGTGCTTTTCTTCGCGGTAGTAGGCCTCGTCAGGAAGTCCAAGCCCGCCCTGGTAAAGATTCACCAGGTATCTAGTTGGGTCGTTTGGGTCGTTATCGACATACATTCCAAACAGACCACTCACGCCGGTTCTTTCAAATTCACCAAGCATTGTTGTTACTTCGGCAAGATTTGAAAGGGCTTTGATCCTGGCAAGGTCTGCTTCGATTGGCTTGGCGCCTGAGGCGTTGGCTTTTTCTTCATCTAGGAATGATGCGTAGAGATCTCCGATTTGCTGGCTAACACCAGGTGCTGGATTAGCTGAGGCTTCTTCCAGGATCAGCTTCACTGCTTCCTCGGATGCATCGGCAAGCATGTGAAAAGAGCCGTAGATGGCCTTATCTTCTGGAATCTCTGTTTTGTCGAGCCAGGTTCCGTTGACATGTCGAAACAGGTCATCTTGGGGCCTGGTTGCTGGGTTTAGGGCTTGGGCATCAATGCCAGGAGAAACAGTCATGGCCTTAATTGTAAGAGGTGAAAGCCTCAGTTAATCTAGGCGGGTACCGCACTAAAGAGATAGCCCTCAGCGGTATTGGCTGGAATAGCGACTCCCGCGCGAGCCTGGTCTTCACTGTAAAGAGTGGATTCTCCCGTGAACTCATTGACGACTTTTACTGGACCCTTATGGGACGGGTGCCAGAAAATCTCCTTGACCCCAATTGCTTCAGTTACTACGCAGGCCATTAGCTCCTTACCAGATTCGTGAACGAATGAAAGAGCAAGTATCTCCTGGTCCGCTCTCCATCTTGAGTCCGGCTGCCAACCCGAAATAGCAGCCCAGCGTACCGACCCCGTCGGAAACATCGGTCGCCAGTCTCGATAAACCTGCATGACATCCTTCGCAAGCTCAAGCTTTTCAGCGGACCAATTTGGTATGTCCCCCATTAAGATCCATGGGCCGCCGATTGCATAGATAGCAAGTTGAGATCGAAGGGGAAGTGAGTTCTGATCTGACATATAACTAGAGCACCAGTGCGCTGGTAGATACTGTCCTAGACCAACCTTGGCCACTGCGTTGTGCCTAACATCACACCAGTCATCCCCAATCGTTGTGTCGTGATGAGCCAGCATCTGAAGATCAAGTGGTCGCCCACCGTTCCAACAGTTCTCAATCCAAACAGCTGGATACTTCTTTCTAAACTCAGAAAGCAAGCGATACCAACCTCTCACAGCCCAGTCCTCACCAAGGCCCGCTGGGTGGTCGTGCCTATCGCTGTCACACCGGCTAATGGTCTCAAAATCATGAAGTAACCAAGTGAGGCCATTTTCTGCAAGATTCGCTATTGAGCTGGCAAGGTGCTCAATTACTGGACCATGGCCAAGGCAGAGAGAGCTCGTTTTGTGCGAGACGACCTGAGTTTTTCCCCGCCACTTTGCAATCCAATCTGGGTGAGCGGTAGCAACATCAGAAATTGGATCAGCGTTTCCTAATGAAGCCCACAAGCCAAGGCGAGTTCCGCTCTTGATAGTTATGTTAGTAAGCCCCGCCATTGAGTCTGGAAAGTGCGGACCTGGCATCCAATCGCCGACTATTTTTTCCCAACCTTTATCCACGGTTAGAATTTCGAGACTCAGCTCCTTAGCGGTTGCGCCAACTGCTGCAACCAGGTCTTGGTCCACGTTTGTTCCAAAACCCCAAGTATCAACAATCAATGGGGCCGAGTAGTCTCTTGCTCTTTCTGGAATAGCTGCGGAGATTAGTTCTCGGAGCTTTGATTGTGCTAACTCTTTGGAACCAAAACCACTGGCTATTTGCATCTGCGGTAAATCTATGAACTCCCCGCAAGAAGCAATTGGATATATCTGCTTTGGTAAAACTAGACAAACACTTAGAACTTCTTCTTCCAAGCTCATGTAAACGAGCTGAGTGTTGCTCTTCTCCAAAGCCAAAACCATAAATTTGTCATTCCCGTCAGTGCCTTTACCACATATGGAAATCCAGCCAGCAGCGTCTTGATAGCGGTCTGGGGCTTCTGCTGGCTTACCTCGAACTAGGTACAAAACTCCGTCGTAGTCCTTGTTTTCTGGAAAGCCCACATCCGAATCTGGATCCACATTCCAAGCTGCCGCGTCGGCAGTGGCGTATGGTCCACAAACTGCAATCAGGGGCTTGGCTGACGACAATCCAATTTCAATGGTTTCAAATGCTCTGTCTTTTGCATCCCAGCTGAAAGTTCTCAGAAGCTTGACCTCAGCGCTTGCCCAGCCCGATTCTTCCCAACTCTGAGAGATAACACCGAGGTCTGTTCCACCCACTCGGGCGACTTGTAGCTTTCCGGCTGACACTTTTTCCATGATGCCCTTACATCTCCTAGAGTTCTATTAGTCATACCTTATGCAGTAATTTCAGCTTTACCAACCTCCCTTACCGCAAGAGGTCTCCGCCAAAGAAGTGAGTTGCTATATCCATGATCCCCACTGCCGACATGCTTGCAGGTGAAGAAGTCCTTTTGGCTGAGGAGGTTCTAAGGGTCGATGACAAGGTTTTTGATTCGAGTCAGCGGCCAGATATTGAAACTGCCCTCAGGCTCTCTAGCGGAGTGGTCGGTCAATGGAAAGTTCCTTTTGCATCGGGTACTTTCGAACATCATGAAAACGTGCCTGAGCAGGGTTTATTTAGGTGCCTGTTTGGGCGCGACTCTCTAATAATTTCTTCGTTGCTGCACTCTAAAGACCCTTCTTTGCAGGTAAACACTGTTTGTGCTCTGGCAGCATCGCAGGGTGAATCCGTCAATCCTGATAGCGAGGAGGAGCCTGGTCGAATCCCTCACGAAGTTAGAGATGTCAACGATCCGCAAGCGAAGAAAATTTCATCTGAGAGTGGTTGGCAGTTTCCTTACTATGGCTCCGTAGATGCCACTTTATTGTGGCTGATAGCTCTTGATGAGGTTGTTCAATCTGACAATTCGTTTCTCGACAGAGAAATTGACGGGCACCGGTTAGCTGTTCGCGCTGAGAGAGCAACGCTTTGGATAATTGGCCGACTGCAATCTGGTAATGGTTTCGTTCGAAGCTCGCGCAGTAATCCGAAGGGAATCCTGAATCAGGTTTGGAAGGATTCGGGAGATTCATATCTAACCAACCGAGGTGAAGTCGCAACCGGGCAAGATACTGTTTCGATTGAAACAATAAGCCAGTGTTTTGATGCCTTGATGGCTGCCTCTAGAATTTCCCAACTGTGTTCTAACCGCTGGTCAATTACTCCATCCGAATTGATTTCTTTGGCGAATGAGCTCAAAAACACTCTCCTTAGTCAATGGTGGCTCGGCGACCGATTTGCTATGGGGCTTGGAGTTGTAAATGACCAAGAGGTGCTGCTTGATGCTATGGCGAGCAATCAGTGGCGATTACTAGATTCTGAGATTCTTGCCGGTCAAGACAGCCATGAGTATGTGAAACAGTTGGTCGATAGCGTCACTGATCCAGAGATTCTTGGGGAAAATGGAATTCGGACGCTTGGAAAATCTAATCCGAGATACCGTCCTGGTGGATATCACACTGGAAGCAGTTGGCCAATGGATGCGGCTTTGATAACCAGAGGGCTTCTCAGGCACGGTGCTAGGAAAGAGGCTCTCGAGGTTTCCAGCAAGACGGTTAAAGCAATTGAGCAAATTGGTTGCTACCCAGAATTGTTTCGTTCGGACGAAACTGAAAAGTGTGGAGTGAGCAGGTTTGTGATTGACGTCTGGGACCCAGTTATTGGAGCATCCAACAGAATTTGTCAGCCACCTCAACTTCTGCAGGGTTGGACAATTTCGGCTTTCAGCTGGTTCGGGAGCGCTGGTCTCAGAAAATAGATTTCTTAGGAGTTGTAGGTAACAACCTTTTGGGATTGTTTTCCCAATCCTTCAATTTCAAGTTCCATCAGGTCACCGTCTTTTAGATAAAGCGGTGGCTTTTGCCCAAGCCCGACACCTGGAGGTGTTCCGGTGTTGATGAGATCCCCTGGCTCCAGCACCATGAACTGGCTAAGGTAATAAATTAAAAAGTCTGGCTTGAAAACCATTTGGGCGGTGGAGCTGTTCTGTTTGATTTCACCATTGAGGCTAAGACGCATCTTCAAATCTGAAACGTCACTCATCTCATCTGGGGTGACTAGCCATGGTCCTGCCGGATTAAATGTTTCGCAACTTTTTCCCTTGGACCATTGTCCTTGTCTCTCTAATTGAAATTCTCGTTCGCTGACATCATTGCAAAGAACATATCCTGCGATGTGCTTGGCAGCATCGGCTGGGCTCGCCAAGTATCGTGCCCGCTTGCCAACAACAACCCCGAGCTCAACCTCCCAGTCAGTCTTGAGTGATTGCTTAGGAATTCTTACTGAATCATCTGGCCCGATAAGGGTGTTAGGGGCTTTCGTGAAAATTATTGGTTCTGAGGGAACCTCAGCTCCTGACTCCTTGGCGTGATCAGCGTAATTTAGCCCGATGCAGATGATTTGATGCGGGCGGGTAAACGGGGCCCCGATGCGTTGACCAGCCAGCTCACTGAATCTCTGCTCGCTGATTCTTCTGTTTAGTTCCGGCTGAATCTCGAGCCACCCATTGGAGCCAAAGAAGTCTGAGTCAAAGTCTGAAACTAGATCCGAGACGTCCACATAACGAGATTCGTCAATGGCTACAGCGGGCCGTTCCGCTCCAACGTTGCCAACTCTCATAAGCTTCATCGGTTTGCCTTTCTCGAGGTGAGGAATTTGAGTTAGGAAAATCTATTGGCCTAATACTAGCTGGGGCAGCAAAGCTCTTGTTGGTTTGATAACTGGTTCAGGTTATTCTTGGGATACCTAATCGAAGGAAACTCTGTGGCCGGTATTGCCGAAAGCAAAAGCGTTGTTCTGGGACAGCTCATAGATGCTCTTGGCGACGCTGTCTTGACAGACCAAGAGAGCTTGGCAATCGCGCGCGCTGATCGTTCAGGCAAAGTAAGTTCCACTGATCCGATATGTGTTGTTAAAGCTTTAAAGACTGAAGATGTGGCAATCGTGATGCAGATTGCAAACCGTTCCAACACACCGGTAGTAGTTAGAGGTGGTGGTAGCGGTTTGGCTGGCGGCGCAATTGGTTCAGCTGGGGAGATAGTTCTCTCTTTAGAAAAGATGAATCGCATTCTGGAGATTTCAACAGAGAATCGTTGGGCTCATGTTGAAGCAGGTGTAATAAATCAGGACTTGAACTTGGCGGCCCAGGGCCATGGTCTTTGGTTTGCACCAGACCCTGCGAGCAGAATTTGGTCGACAGTTGGGGGCAACATTGCCACCAACGCTGGCGGACTGTTATGTGCAAAATATGGCGTAACTCGGGAAGCCGTTAGAGAGTTGACCGTGGTTATGGCTGACGGTGAGATTCTTCGTATGGGTCACGAAACCGTTAAGGGCGTAACTGGATATGACCTAGTGGGGCTAATGGTTGGAAGTGAGGGAACTCTAGCTGTGATTACTGAGGCCAAAGTAGCCCTCAAGCCAATCGACACTTATCAAACCTGGACGCTCAGTGGCTCAGCGTCAGAAATTGCAACTGTCGCAAAAGCAATTCAAGAGACAATTCGACAGGGTATGCAACCAAGTGTCTTTGAATTGATTGACGAGCCATGCTCGCGATATATTTCTCAACACCTCGGCAAGGAAGTGTCTGGTGTGGGATCAAATATCCTGATTGCTCAAACAGACGGTGCTGGGGCAGAGGATTTGGCGCATCAGATTTCTAGGATATGGAAAGATCTCGGACTCAGTGTCCAAATTGAAGCCGACGGGGAAGAGCTTCTAAGTTTTAGGCGATCGATGCTGCCGGCCCTCAACGAAAAGGGAAATGTTCTAATCGAGGATGTTGCAGTACCAATCTCTCGACTGGGTGAAATGTTGTCTGCAATTCGAGAAATTGAAAAAGAGTTTGGTATTGAGATCCCCACCGTGGCTCACGCGGGCGACGGCAACTTGCACCCAAACTTTGTTTACTCGGGAGAAGAAGTCCCCGAGATTATATGGAAGGCCGCCGACGCAATTTTTCAGAAAGCCATCTCTCTTGGAGGAACGCTGACCGGTGAACATGGTGTTGGGTTGCTCAAGAGGCAGTGGTTGATGGAAGAACTTGGAGAACCACAATGGCGGCTTCAGTGGGGAATCAAGAAGCTATTTGACCCAAAGAACATATTGAACCCAGGAAAAGTTTTTGACCCGACTCACTTGGGCTAGTTGCTAGGTGGATCTCTAACTTGACTGGTGAGAATCTGGCAACCAGTAAGCTCTTGAGATTTGCTAAGGTTCTTTTTACTACTTGTAATTCAAATTTCGGAGGTAGGTCATGAGTCATCCGATAACACTGTTTACTGGCCAATGGGCGGATTTAACGCTCGACGAAGTTGCTGGGCTGGCCGCGGGGTGGGGATATGACGGGGTGGAGATTGCCTGCAGCGCGGAACATTTAGATGTTTGGAGGGCAGCTGAGGATCCTAAGTATCTTTCCGAAAGGCAGGATGTTCTCAAGCGTCATGGGTTACAGACCTGGGCAATATCAAATCACCTGACTGGGCAAGCAGTGTGTGACGACCCGATTGATTTTAGGCACAAGGGTATTGTCCGACCAAAAGTCTGGGGTGACGGAGACCAAGAGGGCGTTCGGAATCGGGCCGCCGAGGAAATGAAACTAACAGCGATAGCTGCTAGAAAACTTGGAGTTGACACTGTAGTCGGATTTACTGGTTCTTCCATCTGGCAATACGTGGCAATGTTTCCACCGGTTTCGCAATCAGTAATTGACCAAGGTTACGAAGACTTTGCCAACAGATGGAATCCAATTATGGATGTGTTTGATTCCGAAGGTGTGAAGTTTGCTCTCGAAGTACACCCCTCGGAAATCGCCTACGACTACTACACAACAAAGTTGGCTCTGGAGGCGATTAATCACCGCAAAGCCTTTGGGTTGAACTGGGATCCAAGTCACATGATTTGGCAAGACATTGACCCGGTTAACTTCATTCTTGATTTTGCCGACAGGATTTATCACGTGGACTGCAAAGACACCAGAGTGTTCCGTAACGATGGACGCAGGGGTCGCATGGGTTCTCACTTGAATTGGGCTGACCCGAGAAGAGGTTGGTCATTTGTTTCCACCGGTCGAGGAGATGTGGACTGGGAGTCAAGCTTCAGAGCTTTGAGAACAATTGGGTATCAAGGCCCCATCTCGGTGGAGTGGGAAGATGCCGGAATGGATCGCCTCCATGGTGCAGCGGAGGCAGTGGGCTTTATAAAGAGTTTGCTTTGGAAGAGTCCAGATAAATCTTTTGATGAGGCATTCTCTGGGAATTCGGCCAGCTCCGAAGACTAGAGAGTTTTTGCTGGGTTAGTTATTCGCTACAGAAATTCGTCACAAGCTCACTAAAGTGATGCGCCCAGTGTTGTTGTCTTGTGAGTATCCTTCATCGAGGCAGGCACTGCTGAATGCAATTTGTGACTCCGTGGGATGCACCGCGCAGTCAAAGACTCCCTTTGCTCCCCCTTCGTCGCCCTCCGATGTCTCGAGCTTGTAAAAAAGTTTTCTGCTGCCGTCTTCGCCAAAGCAGTTGATCTCCCCCGTGAATGCCGAGGCAACAAACAATAACCCGTCTGGACCAAATGACAATCCGTCTGGTCCGGAACCCTCAGGGCATTTGTAGGATTTAGTGATTCGCGTCTCGTCATCAATGAAGCTAACTCGATCTGCAAAAGTCTCAGCGACGGCAATTATTGAACCTAGGCGCTCACAGCCATTTGGGAATACAAAACTACTTTCTGAAGTTTTGATTTCACCGCTGGGAGAGATTTTGAAAAGCGGGGAGCTAACTGGTTCTTGATTGTCTGGGTCAAATCCATATCCACCAACCCAAGCGGTTCCATCCTGGTCAACGTGCATATCATTTAGCGGATGGTCAGTTAAATCAGATAAATCAGCGTGGGTTGATAACTCGCCGTGATTATCAAGCCTCAAAATCTTTTTTTCTAGACAATCAACTACCAGCAAGTGGCCTTCTTTTGTCCAGCCCAAGCCTCCAGGCATTGCCGGCCCGCCTTGAGCTTGAGACAGTCGGATAACTGAAGAGGCTTTTGGGTTCCAAGAGATAACAGCTCCACGGAACATATCACTAAACCACAGTTCACCGTTTCGCCATCTAAGTGCTTCGGGAAAACCTAAGCCATCTAAAGACGCAATCGTTGCAGTGTTATTCATTTTTATTTCTAGAAAGTTGCCGTCAAGCCACCGTCAACGGTGAGAGATTGCCCTGTTACGTAACTGTTGGATCTGCCGGTAAGCCATAACACTGCTTCAGCAACTTCACTAGGTTGGGATGCTCTTCCAAGAGGTAATCTTCCAGACTCTACATACTGCACTCGGAATTCTTGCGTGTCTGCCTCATCGATTCCTTGCTCGTTCAAACTCATTTTTGTTCTTACAAAACCTGGTGCTACCGAGTTAGCCAAAATTCCAAATTCAGCACCGGCTAGAGCAAATGATCTTGTGGCCGCTTCTAGTCCAGCTTTTCCAACGTCATAGGCCAAGCAATCCTGTCGAGAATACTTGGCGTGAATACTTGTTATGTTCACTACTCTTCCAAAGCCTTGCGTTTTCATGGAATCAAAAACTAGTGACATGAGTTCAAGCGGTGCGTCCAAATTTACAGACCAAAGACTGCGCCAATCGTCGAGTGTTGAACCCCCGAAGGGAGTGGTTCTGAATATCCCGGCCACATTAACTAGAACGTCGATACCTCCCAACTCTTTGAGGGCCACGTCGATTACTCTTTTTCGGTCGGAGGCGATGCCTAAATCAGCCTGCATCCATTCGGTTCCGGCTTGATGGTCGACGCCAAAGACCTTGTCCCCACGCTCTCGGAGAGTGTTTGCAACACTTTGACCGATGCCGCTAGCTACTCCGGTGACTAAGGTTCTAAGTTTTTCAGTCATGCTACGAAACTGCCTTTCTAGTCAATTGCAGCGAGGTGCTCCAGCGGAGCTGTGCCCCAGGTTGAATAAATGGTCCTGAGTCAGCATTGGTGCCAAGACCGTGAGCGATGTTTGTTGGTTCTATGCCCAAGGCAAAAACCTCACCATTCCATGGAGACTCTTTTGAAGTTCCAAACTCTTGCCACACCAAAGCATGATCTAAACCTTCCCAAGTAATCTCTGCTGTCCAGTTTTCTAACTCAACTGATATTCTTCTGCTTTTTGGCTTAGCTAGGGCAAATACTCTTGCTGGCTGGTCGCTAGTGAGGTTGGTCCAGTCAGAATTGCTCTCGGAACCACTTAGCTGCTTTCCGGTTGGCGCTCCCGAGTAATCCAATTCGATGATTTCTGCCTCTGGGGGAAATGCCAAGTTGGCGGTTGCTCCGCGTTTGATGGGTGTCAAGAAGTCGGAACCCAGAATGAGGTGTTCTGCAACACCGATGGTTTGAGTCGCATCTGAATGGTTGATGACAACGCTCGAAACCACAACCTTTGCGGAGTCAAAAAGAGCCCAGCTTCGATGAATCTCCATTTCACCTCTAGCGTCAACCCAACGCATACCTATGCTGGATTGTGTTGCTTCAATTACCTCCCAACTTGCTTGAGACGCGACGCCGTGAAAAGCGGGGGATGCTGAATTGATTTCAGGCAAGCCAGTATTGGGAGCGCAAAGTTGCCAGCCGCCACGCCAGTTGTTCACCCAGGAGGCTTCGTCCGGTGCCGGGAATACAGACGGTTTCACATTGCTTGACCAGGGAGTCTGGGTGAGAAAATTTTCACCTTGAAAAGTCAGTCTTGAAAGAACCCCGCCCTCCTCAGGAATAATTTCCGCTTGCAAATTCCCTGCAACCAGAATTACTGAGGGATTCATTATTCGGCTTTGCGGCTAGTGTCTTTTGGGTCAACGTTAGATTTTAGAGCTCGAATTAGAGAGTTCTTTCCATCGAGAACTACTGAGAGCATTTTCTCTGACGCTAATTCGCCATCGCCTCGATTGATCGCTTCATAAACTTCATTGTGCAATTGAATGTCTGTTTCCAACGCTTTTCTACCTCGGACAGCTTGCTGTTGAATCATAAAAACCCGGCGGAGGAAATCACCAACTACAGTTCCAAATTGCAACATCAATGTGTTGTGACTAGCGGCGTAGACCGCTAAGTGGAAATCAAGATCAGCCTTTGCAAACCCTTCTGGATTGTCAAGTTCCAACCGCATTGTTTCTATCGCACTCTTCATGCGGCTATGGTGATCCATGTTGGCTCGGCTAGCGGCAAGTTTTGCAGCGGCCGGCTCAAGAATCTGACGAAGTTCGATGAGATCGAGCATCACTGCATCGCCCTGACCTTCTTCGTGGTGCCACCGCAAAATATCCGAATCAAAAATATTCCAACGATCTGACTCTTGAACTCGGGTTCCAATTTTCTGCCGAATTTCAACGAGCCCTTTGGCCGAGAGCACTCGCATTGCTTCCCTTACGGAAGTTCGGCTCACGTTGTACTTTGCACCAAGTTCTGGTTCGGTTGGTAAAAACTCCCCAGGTCGAATTCTTCCGCCAATAATCGTTCTGCCAATTCCATCAATGACAGTTTTTTGAAGGCCACGTATGGAAGACCTTGGGGAGGCAAGGGATTCAAAAGATTGTTCCATCTTCACCTCGGCTTATCGAACGCTAAATTACCACACTAGTCGTTACTCCGAGAGGCCCGCTTTCGTAGGTCAATTGACCGTCGATTCTGATCTCTACTTGCCTGAGGTATGGTCGCAATGCACTCTCATCGACTCGGATTCCCAGCCCAGGAGAGTCTGGAGCCATTATTTCACCGTCCGAGTTGAGTGAAATGTGCTCTACCGACAAGTCCCAAGCCACTGACTTTGGTTCTACTGGATACTCGCAAATTCTGTGACTTTCCAAACCAACAAATGCCTGCATAGATGCAGACAGGGCAAGGTGAGACGTGAAGGTGTGGTTGACGAATGTAACGCCGTTTCTTAGGGCGTGATCAGCGACAACCTTGGATGGACCTATTCCACCAATTCGCGCAGAGTCAACTTGAATGAACTTCACTCCTCCAAAGTCAATGAGGTTCATTGCCATGTGTTCGGTGTGTGCCCCTTCACCGCCTGCTAATCCAACATCTCCAGAAACTTTGGAAAGATCAGAGTAAGCCTTGAAGGCATGAGCGAAGAATGGCTCTTCTAGCCAAGTGGCACCTGCTTTCTGTAACGCTGGAATTCTCTTCATCGCAAGTTCAACATCGTCTCCCCATATTTGACCCGCGTCAATAAGAAGTTCAGCATCTTTCCCAAGACCCTCTCGGGCGGCAGCTACGTGATCGGCGTCGTCTTTTACATCAGCTGTTCCGTAGTTTCCCCAACCAAACTTCACTGCCCTAAAACCCTTAGCTCTCGCTTCTTTAGCTCTTTCTAGTGTGGACTGGGGAGTGTCACCCATGAGCATGGATGCGTAAGGCACTTTGGCGAAGTTAGTGGTGTAGCCAAGAAGTTTCCAAATTGGTTGCTCAAGTTTCCGTCCCAATAAATCCCAAAGGGCTATTTCTACTCCGGACCAGGTGTGGGCCGCTTGAAGCAAATCCATGCTGTTTCGGGCCACCAGCTGACTGATTCTCAAGATATCTGCTGGGGTATTTACTTGCTCCCCAAGAATGCTCGCGGAGACGGGCTGACAAACTCCATGAGATCTGGGGGTCACGAATGCAGCAATTGAAGTTAATGGGGACGCCTCACACTCTCCCCAGCCAACGCTTCCATCGTCACCTACCACCCTGACAAGAAGGGCGTCTTGACTGCCGTCAGCCTCAAGGGTCACTTCAGGCATAGACGCGTAGAAAAACTCGACAGAGTCGATTCTCACCTTCTGGGCCCCTTCTATCTAGGTTTGGCGTAGCTTCAGCGATAAAGACTATTTGTCGAGAATACACCAATTCGTATTATGTTTAAGACAAATTGTTATAGTTTCTTGATTTTTTTCGTGATTTTGGACTGATTTCAGAGTCCATCATATGATGTAATGACAGAGTAGTTAAGGAACCAAGTGTGCGGCAGACGAGTAACTAGGGATCAAATGTTTGCCTCACGGAATCACGAGGGTTGGAAGGAGCAAGAGATGCTAGCCAAAGATAAGAATTTCCACCTTGGGCCATGCGGAAATCTTCGCCCTGAATTCTTAACGTGTGAATCTGAGAGCTCAATTAAATGAATCTCAAAACCCCTATGAAAGGAAAATTAATGAAGATACGCAAACTGGCTGCAGCAGCGTCAGCATTGGTGCTGACCGCTAGCTTGGCCGCATGTGCTCCGGCAGCAGAAGATGCCGGGCCACAAGAGTTGCTTATTTGGGACACCGGAATCATCGCAAGAGACCTTGTGACCGGTGACCCTTATGAAGACGGCTCTTTCCTTCACCAGATGGCTGTTGAATTTGAAGCAGAAAACCCAGGTGTGACGGTAACCATCGAGCAGCAGGGTGGAGACATCACCGCTAACGCCGCAGCATTCCAAGCCGCGTCTATTGCTGGAACTGGTCCTGACATCCGAGTTCAGTACGCTGGTGGTCCAACTACCTCGTTCGCTGACTTCTTTGTTGACCTTGAGCCACTGATTCCTGCAGAAATCTTGGATCAAATGGCAGGACAGTATGTTAACCGTGAGGGCTTCAGCTCTGATGGAAGACTTCTTGGAATGACCTACGGTGCGGGAAACCTCTTCGTAGTGTTCCAGAACGCAGATGTCTTGACTGAAGCTGGCGTTGACCCAACCAAAGTTCCAGCAACTTGGGAAGAGTTGATTGAAAACGCTCAGGCTGTAGCGGACAACACCGACAAGAACGGTTTCTACACTGGAAACCTCGAGGGCTACCCAGGAGCATGGTTCATTACTGCCATGGTCGGTGGAGAACTTGGTGAGACTGCATTTACCGATATGTACAGCGGTAAGGTAGCGGTGGACGACCCAGCAATGCTTAAGGCTTACGAAGCTTTCGCGGCATGGGGAGCAAGTTCCGTAAACAACCCTGATGCCGCTCAGGCATCCGCTGGTGGACAAGGATTTGTCGCCGGCGAAGCTGCTTACTACTTGGTTGGTAGCTGGGAAAACAACGGAATGGTAGAGGCCTTCGGTGAAGATGGTCCTGTTACTTCGTTCTTCATCCCAACACTTGAAGGTGCACCGTTCTCAAAGATTGGAGCTGGCGGTCCAGAAATCGCTCTTTCAATCACTGAGGCAAGCGAGAACAAGGAACTTGCTGCCAAGTTCCTACAGTTCATCGCAACACCTGAGCGACAGGACCGTTTCGTGGAGATCTACCAGACTCAGGGATCTAACCACGTAGACGGAGATTCATCAAAGATCCTGAACCCAAGGCTGAAAGAGCAGTACGAGCAGCTAGCGGCTTCAACTGATGGAATCACCTTCGCGTTCGACAGCGTTATGCCGCAGGCCACAATTGACCTGTTCTATCGCGTCAATGCTGGTGTCTTCAGCGGAGCAATAACTCCTGCTGATGCTGTAGCACAGCTAAAAGCATCATACGAAGAGGAAATCAGTAAGTAAGGTAACTAATGTAGTAACCAGAGAGACTGGGGTTTAGGCCCCAGTCTCTCTGGTTTCCCACTCACGAAGGGGTGAGTCATGCGTCAATCTAGACTTATCGGAACACTGGCTGTGCTGCCTGGTTTCTTTATTGTCATTGGCTTCATGGCATTTCCAATAGCCTTCGCCTTTTTTATCTCTTTCACAAAAACTAACGGGCTCAAATTTGACTGGCGTGGTCTAGACAACTACATCGCAATTTTTTCCGATCCCATTGTTCATCAGGTCTTTCTCAATAACTTCAAGTTCTTGATCTCGGTCCCACTCGTTATCACAGCTGGTTTGCTCTCTGCAATTTTGTTGTTTGAGAGGACCCGCGGCTGGAAATTCTTTCGGCTGATCTTCTTCTTACCCAACGTGCTTTCGGTGGCAGTTATTGGTTTAATGTTCAAGAATTTCTTCGGCTACGACGGTGCAGTAAACCAGTTTCGTGGCGTATTTGGTGAGGAACCGATTCAGTTTTTCATTGACGCTGACTACAGCATCGCCATCATTGTTTTGGCACTGGTCTGGGCGGGCTTTGGGTTTCAATCCCTCTTACTTCTTGCCGGTCTAACTTCGATCAATCCGGCCGTGTTCGAGGCTGCGGCAATTGACGGTGCCGGGTGGTGGCGCAGACTTTGGTCTATAACCCTTCCAAACATCAGGAAGGTTCTGGGCTTCGTTTTCATTATCAACATTTTGTATACCTTCACGGGATTGTTTGGGTTCGTCTTCGTTATCACAGCAGGTGGGCCAGGCTATGAAACAACAACCATTGACTACCTGGTTTACCTAAGGGCCTTCTCGAGCAACAACCTTGGCTCGGGATCAGCTCTGGCTGTGGTGCTGTTCTTGTTCATCGGTGTCTTGACCTTGTTGCAAAACAAGGTCTTCAAGCTCAATAAGGAGGACTAGATGTCGGATTCAGTTAGTACGCGACTGAATACTAAAGGTCGCTGGCCGATTTTCATTGGTATGTGCTTAGTCGCCGCAACAATCATCTACCCGTTGTTTTTCATCTTGGTGACTTCGCTTCGAACAAACGCCGAATATAAAGGGGACCCGTTTGGCCTTCCTGAGGTCTGGACATTTGATAACTACATAAACCTGTGGGAGCAGTACGGGGTGGGTAGGGCGTTCATGAACAGCCTCTTCGTGGCGGTTACTTCCGTAGTAATAATTCTGGTCGTTGCTTCTTTGGCTGGATATTCACTTGCCAAATTGCCAGTTTTTGGAAGCAAGTATTTCACCGCTTCATTCGTTTCGGTGATGTTGATTCCTGGACCGGTTTTGATCATTCCCATTTATCTAGTTCTGGCAAGGCTTGGAATTGTTGGTGACTTTTCGGGATTGATTCTGGTCTATGTGGCAACGGGACTTCCCTTTGCCATCTTTTTTCTCACCCTTACCTTTAGAGCTATCCCAGATGAAATACTCGAGGCGGCCAGGGTAGACGGGGCCGGATTCTTCCGGACACTTTGGTCCATTGTTGGGCCAATGGGAGCCTCAGGGCTTGCGACCTTAGCGGTTCTTCAATTTCTTGGTGCTTGGAACGAATTGATATTTGCTCTGATCATTCTTCCAAATGAGCAGCTTAGATTACTGACTCCTACTTTGGCTTCGATAGGCCGACGTTTTGTTACAGATCAACCACTTACCTCAGCGGGACTTTTCATTACCGCTTTGGTTCCACTACTGCTTCTTGCTTTTGCATCCAAATACATTATGCGTGGCTTGCAAGTTGGATTGAGTCGCTAGTTTGAATCAATCCATCCATCAGGGTGGAAAGTTGCATCAATCGGTTCAGACCTGACAACTGGCTTTGCCCAAACAACTGCGTTGGCTAGAACTTTTCCAATTTCCTTTTGGTGATAAACCGGGTAGTCCTGGTCACCTGGAGAGAAATAGAAAACCTTACCGAGCCCTCTTCGCCAAGTTGCACCGGACCTAAAGACTTCGCCACCGGAAAAGCTGGAGATAAAGATCAGTTCATCCGGAGTTGGAATATCAAAGTACTCGCCATACATTTCCTGAAGAGGTATCACGATTGGGTCAGGCACCCCTTGAGCTATTGGATGGGTTGGGTTTACGTTCCAGACAAGCTCTCTGTCGTTTGAACTTCGCCAGCGAAGAGAGCAGGTCGTTCCCATCAGTTTCTTGAAGATTTTTGAGTAGTGAGCGGAATGAAGAACGATAAGTCCCATACCTCCAAGCACGGCATCGTATACGCGCTGAACAACTTCATCGCTAACAGCCGGGTGAGCTTCATGACCCCACCACATCAATACATCAGTTTGATCAATAACTTCTTGAGTTAGGCCGTGTTCTTTTTGATCGAGAGTTGCGGTTCCAACTTCTACTTCACCCGATAACTCGGAAACTAATAGATCCTTGATTGCTCCGTGCATGCCAGAGGGATAAATCCCTGCAGGAACAGAGCCTACTTGCTGCTCGTGTATGTTCTCGTTCCAGATTGTCACTCGTAAGCTCATTAGATTGTGACCTCTTTGCCAGCCTTGGCTGAACGGTATAGACCGTCAATGATCTTTGTTCTGTGGAGAGCATAATCACCTGAGTACTTTGAGAAATCTCCGGAGGCTACGTGCTCGATGAACTCATTGAGCACAGCTAGGTGGCCTTCTCCAGTAGAAGAGATTTTTGGCTGACTAACGGTGTGCTCACCATCAACGTCACTGAAGATTGAAATGGTGTCTTCAGTCTCGTACCTTGGAATGTAGATTCTGATTCCTGAATCGACTCCAAGTAATTCAAATGAGATGTCTTCATCATCCACGGCGTGAGAGGCCCAGGTAATTTCAAGCGCCACAGACGACCCGTCGTCAAGCCGCAGCAGGGCGCTACACAAATCCTCCACCTCAAATTTTCCGGTGGCGCTTTTCATCTGCATGGCACTGTCCATTGCACCGTAGCCGGCTCTTCCCAGATCACCGTGCGTCACAGCGCTAACTGCTACCACCTTGGGTTCACCCAGCATGTAAAGCAGGGAATCAATCAGGTGAGGTCCGAGATCAATTGCCGCTCCGCCTCCTGCTAGCTGTGCAGAGGTGAACCACGAGTTGATGCCTGGGATTCCTGCTCTTCGTTTCCAGCTCACTCGAGAGTGATACACCCAACCAAGTTTTCCCGACGACACTAGGTCGCGAGCCATACCAATGTCGGCTCGCCGACGGTAATTGAATGCCACCTCAAGAATTCGATGATTAGCCTTTGCGGCCGCAACCATCTGTTCTGCTTGCTCGGCTGTGATAGCTAGTGGTTTTTCACAAAAAACGTGCTTTCCAGCCTCTAGTGCTGCAACGGCAATCGGGTGATGGAGCGCATTTGGGGTGGCAATGCTGATGATATCGATGTCCGGGTTTTGCACCAAATCTTCCCAATCACTAGCGGTGATTTCAACATTGAACTCTGCGGCTAATACTGGAAGGCGATCAAGCTCTTTGCCTGCAATGGCCATAAGGGTGGTTTCAGGATGCTTCGAAAAGGCTTTCATGTGGGTCGTTCCCGCGTAACCAAGCCCGACCACCCCGACTTTTAGGTTGGAGCTATTTGAATTGGAAGCTTGTTGACTGGGCTCTGTCATTTTCATAACCTCAATGTTAGGGAGTTGGCTGGAATACATTCATCATACTAATCGGCGACTACCGGTGCCGAAAAGCCTAGCATTTAATGGGACTTCAAGGCCTAATGTATGATGTAATGAACGAAAGGGCGTTGCTGTCATGAAAGCTGGACTCCGGCCCTCTTCAGGGCCTGCCAAGGAACTCGAATTGGTGTTCGGAGATAGCCCAATCAGCTCTTACATTCCAATTCAAGTTGCCATTTCTGGCCAATTGATTGACCTAGCCCCGGAATTTGAAGTGCGGGCATCGCCTGCTGGCGCAACGGCCTGCATCAAAGACCAAGATGTGGTTTTTGATTGGCAGGCTGTTCAACTTGGCAACTTACCAGTGTGGGAATTTCAGCTATCGGCTACAAACTCTGGCACTGAAACAAAGACACTAACCCGGCTGGACAGTGCTTGCTTAGCGCTTGCTGGCGGCACTTGGAGGGTCGAGTCATTCGCCTCTGCCTGGGGGGATGAATTTAGACCAAAGCGCGCAACAACCCAACACGATTCATTCTTTGGGGTTCGCTCGGGAAGATCTTCTCACGGAGAAAGTCCGGTGGTTTATTTCATTCGAGACTCTGATGGTTTTACAGTCGTTGTTGCTCCGGCGTGGAGCGGTAACTGGCATGTTGATGTTTTGGCCGGTGGCTGGATTAGCGCAGGAATTTCCACGTGGAATCTAAATCTAGAGCTTGCTTTGGGTGAGACCATAAACGCGCCAAGTGTAATTGTTGCAGCGGCGGCTAGCAAAGAATTAGCTCAGGAAAACCTTCAGGTTGCCGTTCGTGACCACTGGCTAGCTAGATCAAAGGCTTCGGATGCTATTCCGGTGGAATGGAACCACTGGTGGCCCTATGAGGATGCAGAGATAACCGAGGAAGTTGTAGCTGAAAACGCTGAGCTAGCAAAAAATATGGCTATAGACACCATGGTTATTGATGCAGGTTGGTTTGGAGAATCAAAGCTTGACACTTTTTGGCCTGACCTTCGAGGAGATTGGTCGAGTGTGAATCTAGCTCGATTCCCCTCTGGTTTAGCCAGCCTTGGTGAAACCATAACCAAAAACGGAATGCACCCGGGCATTTGGATTGAACTAGAAGCTGTTGGAGCAAAATCACAGCTGCGAAAAACTTTGCCGGAGGCCATGGCCCGAGACGACAGTGGTGCAAGGCCTGACCCCTCTTATCGAGTTGGAACAGTTTCGCTAGACCCGCAGGATCCAGGATTTCTTGGCTACGTGTGTTTGGGCTCAGCTGAGGGTTGGTCACATACTTACAACTCAGTCAAGCAAGTTGTTGGCGAAATGGGTGCGCGTTGGCTAAAGATGGATTTCAACATCGATCCTGGCCAGGGTTGCACCAGATCAGATCATGGTCACAGAAAAGGTGACGGATTACTTCGACACTATGAGGGTCTCTACAAACTTCTCGATCAAATTCGACTGGACTTTCCAGAGCTAATCGTTGAGGCCTGCTCTTCCGGTGGACTAAGGATTGATCTTGGACTTGCTAAGCACGTTCACGCGTTTTTCCTGAGCGATCCAGATTACACAGAGCATCACCTGCAAGTGCTTTGGGGTGCGGCTCACATGCTCCCTCCGTTAGGGATACTGCATTGGCCGTGGTCATGGTGGCGTAATGGATACGAACCGTCCCAATTGGACTGGAGCAAGGTAGAAGTTGAAACTTTTGACGTGATGACGCGATCGGCAATGTTTCATCGTCTCGGCATAAGTTACCCGCTACCTAAACTTGCAGAAAAGCTAAGGGTGAGATTGGCTCAACACCTGGAGGTTTTTAGAAAGCACATTGCACCTGTTCTAGCTAGTGCCACATTGCACGCACTTACTGATTCACCGGATCGGATCTCAGGCGGTCAAAGAAATCCAGTTTGGCAGTTGACTTCCAATACCCCAGAGGAGGTTCATTTCATTACCTCTTTGAAGCTAGAAAGTGATGCCTTAGGCGCAGCTTTTAGCCCCTACCTTCTTGAGACAGCCAAAGAGTACGTTGTCACTGACCTAGAAACTTACAAATCTGCAGAGTTTTTGGGTAAGGATATTACTGACACCAAACTGGCCGAGCTTGTTGGTAACACGCGATCGTGGCTAGTTGAGATTAGAGCAAAGAAAGTGAATCTCTGATGCACCAAGGAACCAAAGCTGTTGAGGAAAGACTAGATAGATTTGTTCGCGATCGCCTGAATCCAGCAATCTACGTCGATCGAATTCCACTTACAGTTCAGGCATGGCAGGCTCCTCGAGAGCCCGTTCCATTTAGTCACGCCATCGGACAAGTTTTTGAAGACGTGTCTTTGGGCTGGCGTTTTGGTAGGGCATGGTCAACAATCTGGCTAAAGGTTTCCGGGGTTGTTCCCGACAGCTGGAATGCGTCAGAGCAAAAGTCTCTAGCCGCGGAGATTCTGATTGACTTCGGATACAACACATCCCGTTCGGGATTCCAGGCAGAAGCTCTTGCTTACGACCTTTCCGGAAAACCAATCAAAGCAATTTCTCCAAAGAACTCTTGGTTGCCCTGGGATTACTCAAACAAGCAGATCGAGTTCTATCTTGAGGTGGCCGCAAACCCTGATGTTGCCGGCGAATACAGTTTTGAGCCCACGGTTTTTGGTGATTGGGACACTGCCCCAGAAACAGCACTTTATGAGCTAAAGACTTTACACTTGGGCCGTCGAAACACCGAGGTCTGGGAGTTAGTTCAAGATATTTGGACGCTGCGCGGTCTAATGACCTCCCTTCCGGAGCAAAGCACTAGAAGGCACGAGCTGACACGGGCAATCGAGGACATGCTTGACGCAATGAATCCAAGCGATGTGGCTAGTACAGCTGGAAAAGCGAGACAGCTTCTAAAGCCTGCGCTTAGTTCACCAGCAAATGCTTCGAGTCATCGAATTATTGCCACGGGTCATGCCCACATCGACTCGGCCTGGTTGTGGCCAATACGTGAAACCGTTCGCAAGTGTGCAAGGACATTTAGTAACGTCTTGAGCCTCATGGAAGACCATGAAGAGTTTGTCTTCTCAGCTTCATCAGCCCAGCACTATAAGTGGATCAAGGATAACTACCCGAGTGTCTTTGCTGGAATACAAAAGCGAGTTGAGACAGGTCAGTGGAAACCAGTTGGCGGAATGTGGGTAGAGTGCGATGGCAACATGCCTGGTTCAGAAGCTATGGTTCGACAGTTTGTTTACGGACAAAAGTTTTTCCGTGAGAACTTTGGTTTGGAGTCCAAAGAAGCTTGGCTGCCGGATTCCTTTGGATACTCAGGCTCGCTACCTCAAATAGTTACCCAATCGGGCATAACTTCATTTCTCAGCCAGAAGATGTCCTGGAATCAAGTAAACAAAATGCCACATCACACCTTTTGGTGGGAGGGTATCGATGGAACTAGAGTTTTCACACATTTTCCACCCGCAGATACTTACATCTCCGAACTTTCTGGAGAAGAGCTATCGCATGCAGAATCCAATTTCTCCGAGAAGGGTCGCTCTTCAATTTCACTAGTTCCCTTCGGCTGGGGAGACGGTGGTGGTGGTCCGACAAGAGAGATGATTGCTGCTGCCTACAGAACAAGAAACCTTGAGGGCTCACCAAAGGTAACAATGGGATCGGCGGATGAGTTTTTCCAGCAGGCTTTTAGTGAATACAAGAATCCTCCGGTGTGGCGAGGTGAAATGTATCTCGAGCTTCACAGAGGGGTTCTAACCTCACAGCGACGGACAAAACTCGGTAACCGAAGAAACGAATCGTTGCTTCGCGAAGCCGAACTTTGGGCAAGTTATGCAACTGTGAAATTAGGTCTGGAGTATCCGCGGGCGCAACTGGAGGCAATTTGGGAAAGTATCTTGCTAATGCAGTTCCACGACATTCTTCCTGGAACTGCAATCGCTTGGGTCTATAAAGAGGTAGAAAACAGACACGCAGAGATCACAGTTGAATTAGAAGAAATCATCTCGGACTCAATTCATGCGTTAGCTAATCAATCAAAGTCGAGCAATGGGACTATCGCAATGCACGCTAACGCTCGCCCGACAATTAACCAAGGGGTTCTCGCCTTCGGTATAGCAGAAGCGACTGAGACTAAATCTGAAACCTCTTTTAGTCAGCAGGGGGAAGTGGCAATACTTGACAACGGAATCCTGCGGATGAGTATTGATAAGGCCGGAAGAATTACATCTTTGGTTTCCTTGAAAAATAATCGCGAAGCTATTCCAAGTGGCCTAGCCGCCAACGAATTCCAGATTCACGATGACAACCCAACCAGATGGGATGCCTGGGATATCGATGAGCACTACAGAAATTCAAATGAGGTTCTAGATCAGGTAGAAGTATTTGAGCTAAAGCGTGGAACAAGTGGCGAGGCCGTTGTTGAGACCGAAAGACACATCACTAGTCCAGGTAGACCGAAATCGACAATCAGACAAACTGTTGCGCTTCACCCTGGCTCTTCAGAGATTGATATCAGAATCGATATCGATTGGCATGAATCCGAAAAATTCTTAAAGCTGGCTTTTCCGATAGATATCCATGCTGAGGAAGTGGCGGCAGAGACCCAGTTCGGTTTTGTTAGGCGTCCAACTCACGTCAACACCAGTTGGGACTTCGCACGATTTGAATCATGCCAACACAAGTACTTGTATATGGAAGAGCAAAATTGGGGAATGGCATTCGCCAATGATTCGACCTACGGGTTTGATGTTCAAAGATCAACTGAATCTAATGGAGCGACAGTAACAAATCTTAGGTTCTCTCTTCTTAGAGCAACTAGGTTTCCAGACCCCGAGGCTGACCAGGGTGAGCACACGATGAAGTTCAAGATTCGTCCGTCCGCCACTATTCAAGATGCGGTGAATCTAGGTTATGAACTTAACTTCCCGGCTCGCGAGGTAAAAGGTAGTAACCCCGTGGAGCCGTTGGTAACTTGCAGTTCAGCCCAAGTCATTATCGAATCAGTGAAGCTAGCTGAAGATGAAAGTGGGGACCTGATAGTCAGGCTTTATGAAGCCACAGGAGGTCGTGCAGATTGCCGCTTGAACATGGCGGCTAAAGCAGAGAAGATCTACCTGACTAACTTTTTGGAACAGCCGACTGATTCTCCACCAGTAGCAGGGGACTCTGGCATTGATCTTCAATTACGACCTTTTCAGGTGTTGACTGTTAGAGTCGCGGGGCTGAAGTTTTGAGTCCTGAGCTAGCTTCGGTAAAGGTTCAGCCGCTGGATAGTAAAGACCCTGGCTGGAACACTCTTGCCCCTAGATCGGCTATGAAAACTGATGCCGAGACTGTAAACCTGAATGGAATGTGGCGATTTAGATGGCTCCCACGCCTAGAGGATGCAAGCTCTGCTCCCAGTTTCTCCGATGATCATAAGGAGTTAATCCCGGTCCCAGCTAGCTTTGTTATGCCGCACCTCGACAATTTCTTGTCATCACCTCACGGACTGCCAAGTTACACAAACGTCAACTTCCCCTTTCCAATCGATCCGCCCTATCCACCCGATGAAAACGGTGTGGGCGAATATCAAACCGAGGTGAACTGGGATAGCCCTCCAGAAAGAGCAGTTCTTAGATTTGACGGAATAGAAGGTGCCGCCGATATCTGGTGGAACGAAAGCTACCTGGGGTCTGTTAGGGGTAGCAGATTGCCGAGTGAGTTCAATTTATCTGGGCTTGTGAATAAGCAAAACACGCTAGCTGTTCGTGTATTTACCTTTAGCGCTGCTTCCTACCTAGAAGATCAGGACGAGTGGTGGCTTCCTGGAATCATTCGAGATGTGACTGTTATTCACCGCCCGAAAAACTCCATAGAGGATGTGTTGATAGACGCTAACTGGATTGATGGCCAGGCCAAACTGAAAGTTTCGGTGAGCACAAGAAATAACTGTTCGGTTCAACTAGAAATCTTTGAAACTGGAACAATCCTGCAGGCTGAAACCGAATCTACGATATCCGGTGTTGCCGCATGGACCGCCGAAACCCCTAACCTTTACACACTAAGAGTTACCTCCGAGGGCGATCCCGATGAGTCGGAAACTGTCGAAATAAAATTCGGTTTCCGGACTGTCAGAATTCAAGATTCGATCTTTACAGTCAACGACTCCCCTGTTCAGCTAAGAGGTGTCAATAGGCATGAGCACCATCCGTTATGGGGAAGAACGGTCCCCGAAGAAACAGTTCGTGAAGAGCTAGCTCTCATGAAACGTTGCAACATAAACGCAATTAGGACTTCTCATTACCCGCCTTCGACGCTGATGCTTGACATAGCTGATGAGTTGGGTTTTTGGGTTATCGATGAATGCGATCTAGAAACTCACGGCTTTGGCAATGTGAACTGGGTGGATAACCCAACTGATGATCCCACCTGGGAACAAGCCCTAGTGGATCGCGCGGCAAGGATGGTTCAGCGCGATAAGAATCACCCATCAATAATCATGTGGTCGCTAGGTAATGAGGCTGGGGTCGGAAAGAACCTGGGTTCAATGGCCAAGAAGATTAAGTCCTTGGATTCTTCGAGACCAATTCATTACGAAGGTGATCAGAACTGCGAGTATGTTGACCTTTGGAGCATGATGTATCCATCGGTTGACCATGTTGAAAAAGTTGGCCAGGGAATTGAAGAAGCGCTGGAAGATCCAACACTTGATTCAATTCGCCGAAAGATGCCTTTCGTACTTTGTGAATATGCACATGCGATGGGAACTGGTCCCGGTGGATTAACCGAATACCAGGAACTTTTTGACAAGTACCCAAGGCTAATTGGCGGCTTCATCTGGGAGTGGTTAGAGCACGGAATCACAACAGTAGAAGATGGGGTCTCGAAAACAAATTATGGAGGGGACTTTGGAGAGGTCATCCATGATGGCAATTTCGTAATTGACGGACTTGTCAGCTCCGATAGAAAACCTCGCGCAAGCCTTCTTGACCTAGCAGCAGTGTATTCTCCCGTGATTATAAAACTTAGTGAGTCGGGTTCAAAGCTCTCTCTAAAAAGCAGGTTAGATCACTCAGATACAGCGGAGCTCAGCCTGAACTGGGAAATAAATCACAAGGGCAAAATAATTCAGGCTGGTCAAATTATTTATGAACCGCTTGCCCCGCGAGCAGAAACAGTTTTGGAAATGCCCAAAGAGGTTATTTCGGCACTCAGTGAAAACTACGGGGTGCTAACCGTTTGGTTACAAAACAACAATGACTCTTGGGCTGTGCCGGTGGGACACGTTGTTGCAAGTGCCCAATGTGTCTCAGCAAAAGGCGCACAGGAATCAAAGTTGATTGATTCCAAGCTTCAAGCGAAGACAAAGCCAATTTCCGAACTGATTGACATATGTCCAACAACAGGCAAGCTCCAAAGACTTGGTAGCACCGTTGTTTCAGATTGGGCACTGAGCTTATGGCGAGCGCCGACCGATAACGACCTGAGAGTAGGTTGGGGCGAGTACGACTTACCTGCCGCGGCCGACCGTTGGAAACAGTTGGGCCTAGACCGCTTAACTTCTCGGCTACTATCTCTTGAGGTTCGAGGGGATACTTCTATAGAGGTTAAATCTAGAGTCGGTGCAGCAGCAACAAACGCAGCCGTTGACTGCACTTGGACTTGGGAATCAAAAGACTCTGGTGTTGAACTCACTCTTAATGTCGTTCCAAACGCTCATTGGCCCAAAGCGTGGTCATCGCACTGGGCCAGAGTGGGAATCGAGTTTGCCATAAAGGAGCAGTCGTCGTCAGAGGTTAGCTGGTTTGGTAACGGTCCAGGACCTGGCTATCCAGACACTGGGCAGGCGGGCAGATTGGGTTGGTATGGCTTGTCGATAGACCAGTTCCAGGAGCGAACTGTTCGCCCTCAGGAGTCGAGCCGGCGTGCCGGCGTTTTGCAGGCCACCATTGGCAAGGCAGTGGGACTAAGTTCCCCTTTCCCAGTGGGGCTAACGGTTCGGCCTTGGTCTCCAACCGTTGTTTCCCAAACCAGCCACGATCACCTGCTACCAGCTAGCGATAGCGCACACATTGTCATCGATTTTGCATGTTCGGGTGTGGGTACAGCAGCTTGTGGGCCTGGAGTTTTGGCTAAGTATCGACTTCCGGCCCAATCCGTAACAGGCCAACTATTTTTTGAGCTACAAAACTAGGAAAGGAAAACACCCGTGAATGACTGGAAAGAAGTAGAAACCGGAGCAGAGAACATCGTTGTTCGACTCCACACAGCAGATAGGCAACTATTTGGAAGCTTTGTCGACTGCAACATGTCAACTGCCTGGGTGGGCGACAAGTTTCGAATCTTTCCCGGAAAGTACGGTGAGGATCCGGTGTGGGGCGACGGCAACGAGCTAAAAATTGGTGAGGGTAATACAGTCACCGAAACATTCTCTTTGCCATCGGAGGCATTTGTGCACCCAGTACTACCACCGGTAGTGAAGCCAGAGGAAGAGGGTTTGCACGGTAGCGTTTGGTTCGAGAGCATCTACCAAGACCCACATGACAGCTCCGGAAAAACTCTTTATTCGCTTTATCACAACGAAAACTACCCAAGCACTTTGCTATACAAACCAGAAACTGGTGAGGGTATGAGTGACGATAACTGGCCTCCAGGTCTAAAGGGAGACTCTTCTATACAGGCTGCGCCACGAATTGGAATCATGAAATCCCTCGATGGCGGAGATAGTTGGGAGAACTTTGGAATCATTCTTGAGGATAGAAATGATCGAATGATTCGACTGCCGGTAAACAAGAACTACTGCTTCCCTGGTGGCGTTGGAGACCCGAGTGCAATAGCTCATGGGGAGTATCTATATGTTTTCTACGGTGAGTACGCCTACCCTGGTCCGTTCTCTGCCGACACTTGGGACGCCGAGGAAGAGGCATCCGGACAGTGTGTAAGTGTTGCAAGAATTCCATTGGCCGAGCTTGATAATCCTGCCAAAAAAGCAAAGCGGTGGGATGGCACCAGTTTTAGCGGTGACTGGAACGGTATTGGAAAACCTATAGCGTCTCTTCAGATTCCTAGGAGCCAAGGTGGCGGTGCTGTTTCCCAAGGTGACGAGTTCTATTACTGGGGACCCTCGGTGAGTTGGAATGATGAAGTGCAGTGCTGGGTGATGCTACTTGGTCGCGTAGACGGTCCTTTTTGGGTTGGCGGAAAACTCTTCTTGTCCGTCAACACAAATAGGGATCTTGGTGAAGGAGATAACTCACAGAAGTGGTCAACTCCTGTCGAGATTGTCGACAGGCCCGGACACACACTCTGGTATCCGTCCTTGCAGCCAGATGATTCCGCTGAATCACTCGCCGCGAAAAGAACTTGTCTAAACCCCGGAAAGTTCTCTAGATTGTGGTTTAAAGACATGGCTGGCGATCAGCACATTTATATCAGCGATTTCATAGTCGAGTTTGCAAGAAGGGGCTAAATGACAGTCAACGTTTCTCGCACCGCCCTTGTTACAGGTGGACTAAGTGGATTGGGTGCAGCATCAGCAAAAAGATTGCGTGAAGACGGAGTTACCGTCTTCACTGTAGACATTGCAGATGGTGCTGATTTCCAAATGGATGTCACAGACCACGATGCTGTTGCAGCACTTCCAAAGCAGTTGCCACCGATTGACATTTTGGTCACCTCGGCGGGAATAGTTGGACCAAACATTCCACTATTGCAAACTACTGAGCAGCAGTGGCAATCGGTGTTCGAGGTAAATGTCCTTGGTACCTCTTCGTTCATAAAGGCTTTTGCGCCCGGAATGGTTGAAAAAGGCTGGGGAAGAATTGTGACCTTTGCAAGCATGGCCGGTAAGGACGGTAACCCCAACCTCTCAATTTACTCAGCCACTAAAGCAGCCGTAATTGCCCTAACAAAATCTGTAGGTAAGGAACTGGCTACTACAGGAGTTTTGGTAAATACAATCACTCCTGCTGTGATTGAAACCCCCATGAATCAAAACACTTCGGCTGAGGTTCTAGCTCACTTAGCTTCTTTGATACCAATGAAGAGAATAGGTAAGCCAGAAGAAGTTGCAGAACTGGTGGCTTGGCTTTGTTCTGACAAGGTTAGCTTTTCTACCGGAGCCGTCTACGACATCAGTGGTGGAAGAGCAAGCTACTAATTCATTGAGTAGTTATAGATCTACCCAAGCACGTTCTTGGGCCGATCTCAGAACCGCTTCTGTTAGTAAAGCTGCCCTAGCCCCATCAGAGAATCTGGGCAGACCCTCTGGTTTATTGCCCAGTATCGCCTGCTCGACATCTCTCATAAAAGATGTGAAGGCATCAAAATAACCTTCAGGGTGACCTGCTGGAAGGTTAGTGAGTCTTCGCGCATCTGCCGAGAGAGTGGCTGGATCACGCATCTCAACTCGGCTACCGGCCTTGAGTCCAATCCAGAGTTTCTCTGGCTCTTCTTGGTCGAAACGCAACGCCTCCGAAGATCCGTGTAGCTCGATCGACAGGGCGTTTTTGTGCCCGGCAGCAACTTGAGAAACCATCAGGCTTAGTAAGCCTCCGCCTTCTAGCTCCGCCATCACAAGTGCCAGGTCTTCAGTTGAAACTGGATTTCCAGCTCTTGATGGATACGCTGTCTTCACGGTGGAAACTAAACGAACTATTTTCTGTCCTGAGACGAATTCAATTAGGTCACATAAATGAACACCGATGTCAGCGAAAGCTCGAGATGGGCCTCCGGCTTTCTCGCTGACCCTCCAATTGGTGTCATTTTTATCAAGTAGCCAATCTTGGAGATATTGCCCTTTTATGCTGAGGATACTTCCCAGGTCACCAGCTAAGACTCGACTTCTGGCCTGTCTTGCCATCGGGTGATATCTGTAAACAAAAGGCACCGCACCAACTAAACCAAGCTCCTCAGCTCTTTGGGTCAGGCTCAATGCCTCGCTAGAAGAAGTTACTAATGGCTTCTCGCAGACAATGTTTTTGCCCGCTTCTAGTGAGCGAGAAATTAGCTCCGCGTGAGTGTTGTTAGGTGTGAGGATGTGAACAAGATTTACTGCGGGGTCTTCTAGCAACTCATCGAGGTTTTTGTAGGCCCGATTGATTCCAAGTTCTTGAGCGGCGCTCTTACTTTTCTCTGGCGAAGATGACAGGATGCCAGACATTTCAATTCCAGCGGCTCTGAGTGCCCTGGAGTGCACTGATCCCATAAAACCAGAACCGATAAGCGCAGAGACTACTTTCGTGTCTGCAGATTTTGACATTAGTGAACTTTCGACCACGGATTGAAATCCTTCGGAACAAGATCTGGTGAAGAAGGATGTGATTTTATTTCTATTGCGGCGCCTGAAATTGCTGACTGCTCCAGTGCCTGCATAACCTCGACTATGTGTCCTGCGAGATCGATGTTGGCACGTGGCTTTTTGCCGGAAGCGATGGCATGCGCCATGTCAACAACTCCAACTCCCCGATACATTACTTCGCCAACGCAAGGAATTTCTTCCGGGTTATTGTCTTGTGAATCAAGTCGATGCAGCTCAAGTGTGCCTTCAAAACCGTTAGGGTCAGGAAAAACAATTGAACCTTCGGTACCGTGGATTTCAAGGATTCCGGCTCTTATCCTCGCTGAATCGAAACTGAAACTGCTTTGTGCAATTTTTCCTTCTGTGAAATCAAGTAGAGCAAAGACATTGGTTGGTACTTCAACTGGGAATTTCTCCCCCGCACGCGGGCCAGATCCAATAACCCTAAAATCGCGGGCTTGGGATGAGCGAGCCACGACTTGACTAATTGGCCCAAGGGCACAAACCAGTGCGGTTAGGTAATAAGGACCCATGTCAAAGATTGGCCCGCCGCCCTTCGCATATAAAAAGTCCGGATTAGGGTGCCAGCTCTCTGGCCCAGAAACTTCGAAGGCTGTGGTGGCTCCGGTAACTTTTCCAATTCTGCCCTCTTGAATCAACCTCAAGCCAGTTTGGATTCCTGGGCCAAGAAAGGTATCCGGTGCGCACCCAACTTCGAGTTTGCTTTCTGTGGCCTGCTGTTTTATTCGGGCAACTGCAGCATTATCTAGAGCTAGTGGTTTCTCACTCCAAACATGCTTACCTGCCTTTAGGCACATAACCGTGACTTCCTCATGAACTTTCGGGATAGTCAGATTCACTACCAAATCGATATCCTCTCGAGCGAGAAGATCCTCTGTGGTTCCAAAAGAGGGGATTGAGTATTGCTGAGCTCTTTGCTCACTTCTTGATAAGTCGAGGTCTGCAATCATCTCCACTGATACTGATTCTGCCTTGGTGAGATTATCTAGGTACTGCTCGCTGATGACTCCAGCTCCGATTACACCAATTTTCATCGCAGACATTAATTGACTCCGTTACTGTTCAAGTACTCAAGGGAGCTTTCGATTGCAGTGAATAGGTCTCCGGCATACTCGTCAAATTCAATTACCACTTGGGCGTTTGGCAACATGTTTACACATTCGAGGATATTTACTGAACCCTTACCAAGCGGCACCTGATCGCTTACTCCCCCTCCCGTAGGAGCGTCCTTAGCGTGTAGAGCAACAACTCTTCCCTCAAGGGCTTTCAATATTTCTACTGGGTTAGCCTTGCCCACTTGACACCAAAAAAGATCAATCTCAAAAACTACATCTTGCGACGTTCTTTTCGCCAATTCGATCAGAGCGGGGACACCACCAATTTCGTTTCGAATCTCATGGTCGTGGTTGTGATAACCAATTGATACCCCGTACTGCTTCCCAATTTCTGCTGCCGCTGAAAGCTCATCCGCCAATTGCGACAGTTTCGAATCGCTCTGAAAGATTTCTTCAGGTTGATAAGGGTCTATCAACACAGTCGTCCCTAACTCAACAGCGGCACTTACCGCTGCTTTGGGGTCAGCCAAAACACTGCCGTGAGCGGTTGGTGCATTAAGGCCTGCGCCTAGAAGAGCTTGCTTCAGTTTGCTTGTTTCACTTGGAAGCCCATAAGGTTCCACTGAGCGAAAACCCAGCTCTGCTAACTTGACCAGAGTGCGATCGAAGTCGTTGGCTAAATGATCTCGTACGGAGTAAAGCTGCACCGAATTTGCTGGCCTGGTCAAGATATTGCTCTCCAATCGTTTGTATGCCAATTGTATGATGAAAGCGTTACATAGCTAGAGTATTTCTTTTCCAGCCACCATTTTGCAATATGCGCCATTTTGCGACATTAGTTCATCATGTGTACCGGACTCTATAACTCTCCCTGAATCAAGGAAGCAAATTGTGTCAGCAGCTCTCACTGTTGAAAGTCGATGTGCCACAACAATAAGGGTGATCTGGCCCGAGAGGTTCTCTAGGGTTTCTTGAATGAAGCGTTCCGAGTCGAGATCCAATGATGATGTAGCTTCGTCAAGAACTAGGACCGTAGGTTTTCGGTACAGAGCTCGGGCAATGGCAAGTCGTTGGCGTTGACCGACCGAGAGCCTAGTTCCTGATCTACCAATAACGAGATCCAAGCCCTGTTGATCAGAAATCAATTCGGAGAGATTTGAAAGATTCAAAGCCTCTCGGATCAAATCATCATCTGCACCTAAGCCCAAAGCTATGTTGTCTCTGAGTGAGCCATCCAAAACAACTGACTCTTGGGGCACATACGCGATATGCCTTCGAATAGATCTCATGTCAACGTCTGCGATTGATGTGTGGTCGTACAAAACCTCTCCGGAGGTAGGGCGCACTAATCCCAGGATGGTCTGAATAAGAGTTGTCTTTCCCGAACCTGATGGTCCGACAAAGGCAACCATTGCTTGGGCTGGAATGCGAATGTTAAGGCTCTCAATCACAGCTTTGTCACCTAGCACTACCCCCAGGTTTTTCAAAGTTATCTCCCCCGAAATGGAGTCAACTCTTGGTTTTCCTTCGTTATGCTCCAGGTCATCGGAGCTTAGGATCTCGTCGATAGAACCAACTGATTCGATCCCTTTTGCTAGGGCGGGGACAATGTTTAGCAAGCCGATTGCAGTTCCCATCATGACGGCGAAGTAAGTGGCTACCAATACAACTTGTCCGGGCGAGATAGGAATAATGTCCAAAATTGCCAGTGCCGCTGCAAAAATCAAACTTGCTACCCCAAGAATTTGGTAGCTAAGCCAGGCTAGAGATCCAAATCTTCCATTGAGCCAATCTAGCTCAACGGCTTTTTTTCTCAATTGGTATGCTGAGTCGTTGACCCACTGTCTTGCGGTCGCTTCGACTGCATGAGCACGGACAATTGGGAGCATGGTGGTCATTTCACCAACCTGCTCCGCATATTGCTCAACGTGAAAACGAAACTCCTCGTTCTTGTCTCTAGAGCGTTTCCGAAAAAGAACTACTACCAATAAACCAACCGGAATCACCAGGCCAAACACTGCAATAAAGATTGGGATATTGAATGCGATTACTAATAAAGCTCCGAGCAATGAAAAAACACCGGATAACGCAATTGGTAAAGACTGTTGAATCATGATTTCGATATTTTCAACATCTCGAACAATCTTGGTTTGAATAACCGAACCACTTACTCTTTGGTGGAAGTTCATGGTCACTTTTTGAAGGTGGTCGGTCAGTGATGTTCTGAGCTCATAGGCGATAGATCTCGTTGCTCTTGAGGATCGTTTGATGAAAACCATGTGCATTGGATAGTTCTGTACCAATACAAGCAATGCAAGTGCCGCCATAATGAAGAGGGTTGAAATCGGGCCTCCCTGGACCACGGTGTCCACAACCAAAGCTGTTATTAGGGGAAGAATCCAGGCGGGTGAATCCTTAATGAAGAAGGCGAACACAGCAACAAAGTAGTCAAGCCGATGAGGTCGGGCCATTGCGAGCAGGCTACGAATCGCCATTGATTCTTTGGATGTTTTGCCCTTGTTTTTGCTGGTCACAATTGTCAAAACTACAGGAACTAGAAGGCTATTGAAAAATTACTTCTGTCAACGAAGTACCTTCGGCATTACAATTCCATACGTGGACCTAAATAAAATCATTCTTTACTACGGCTTTGCTCCGGTCCCGGACCCAGAGGCTATGAAGCTGTGGCAGCGAACTCTGTGCGAATCTCTTGGCCTAAAGGGTCGAATCTTGATTTCAAAGCACGGCATCAATGGAACCTTGGGTGGCGACATGAGCGCACTAAAGAAGTACGCCAGAGCCACCAAGGAATACCCAGGCTTCAACCGCATCGATTTCAAGTGGTCCGATGGCACCGGAAATGACTTTCCAAGACTTCGCGTTCGATCCAGAAAAGAACTGGTTGCATTTGGGGCCCCCGAGGAGCTCCAGGTCGGACCTCGTGGAGTAATAGGTGGTGGGAAGCACCTAAAGCCGGAGGAAGTAAACAAGCTGGTTGAAGAAAGAGGAGACGAAGTCGTCTTCTTCGATGGCAGAAACGCTTTTGAAGCAAAAATTGGAAAGTTCAAAAACGCTGTCGTTCCAGACGTTGAAACAACCCATGACTTTGTTAAGGAAATTGAATCAGGCAAGTTTGATCACCTGAAAGACAAGCCAGTTGTCACATACTGCACCGGAGGCATCCGCTGCGAGATTCTCTCTGTTGCAATGAAAAACCGTGGCTTCCAGGAGGTCTACCAAATCAAGGGCGGGATTGTTCGCTACGGAGAAGCCTTTGGTGACAAAGGACTCTGGGAAGGTTCACTTTATGTTTTTGATGACCGTATGGACATTGACTTCTCACCAGATACGAAAGTAATTGGTAA
>JBIIXH010000027.1:0-8947 GCA_044338475.1 Rhodoluna sp. | reverse complement strand
CAGCCACAGTACTCTCCGTACCCAGTTGAAGACCAGACAGTTTCTATTTGGGCTGGAACTTCAGGCAAGTTGGATGAGGTTCCTGTTGAAGACGTGCTCCGCTTCGAGTCAGAGTTTCTTGACTACCTAAAGCGCAACAGCAAGGTAATCGAGACCATCCGTGAAACCAAGAACCTCGAGGATGACACCATCCGCGAATTGGATTCAGCCATTGAGAAGTTCAAGAAGGGCTTCCAAACCGGTCAGGGTGTTCCGCTTTCTTCCCTAGGAAACGAAGCCGTGAACGCGCTGGAAGAAGAAGACGTAAACCAGGAAAAGATCGTCAAGCAAAAGCGCTAAAGCGATTTTGCCGACTCGAGACTAGGAAAGGAGAGATATGGGAGCGCAACTAAGGGTCTACCGACAGAAGATTAAGTCGGCACAAACCACCAAGAAGATTACTCGCGCCATGGAGCTAATTTCCGCTTCTCGTATCTACAAGGCGCAACAGCGCGTTGCTGCCTCCACTCCTTACTCAAGAGCGGTTACCCGAGCGGTTTCTGCCGTTGCCACCTACTCGAACATCGATCACCCGTTGACTACTGAGCCAGAGACCATCGATCGCGCAGCGGTCGTTATCTTTACCTCGGACCGCGGTCTTGCTGGTGCATTTTCTTCAAACGTTCTAAAAGAAGTTGAGCAGTTGGTTACTCTTCTTAAGGAGCAGGGTAAGGACGTTGTTTTCTACCTGGTGGGACGCAAGTCAGTTAGCTACTTCAACTTCCGCAGACGACTATCCCGTCAACAGTGGATTGGTGGAACTGACCTTCCTGAGTTTGATACCGCGAAGTCGATTGCTGATGCACTGTTGGCAGATTTCAATACCGAAGCCAAGGACGGGGGAGTAGACGAGATCCACATGGTCTACAACCGTTTCGTTTCTATGATCTCCCAGGTTCCAGAGGTTGTGCGCCTACTTCCTCTTGAGGTAGTTGAAGGCGTTGAAGAGCCTTCCAAGAGCGAGATCTTCCCTCTATACGAGTTTGAGCCAGATGTAAACAAGGTGCTTGATGCCTTGCTTCCGGTATACATCGAGAGCAGAATCTTCAACGCCATGCTTCAGTCGGCTGCTTCCGAGCACGCTGCACGCCAGAAAGCAATGAAATCCGCTACCGACAACGCCGAGAAGCTGATTTTGAACTACACCCGTTTGAGTAACCAGGCACGTCAATCAGAAATTACGCAACAGATTTCCGAAATCGTCGGTGGTGCGGATGCACTAGCCACCGTTGGCGATGAGGACTAAGAGAAAGATAAGAAATGGCTGAGACAAAGACAACCCCACAGGCAGGCACCGGGCGCATTGCTCGAGTAAATGGTCCGGTGGTTGACATCGAGTTCCCACACGATGCCATCCCTGCGATCTACAACGCCCTCACAACAGAGATTGACCTGTTGGGAGAAACCACGACTCTAACTCTTGAGGTGGCTCAGCATCTAGGTGATGACCTAGTTCGCGCCATTGCTTTGAAGCCAACCGATGGTTTGGTTCGCGGTGGGTCCGTGTCCGACACCGGAGCGCCAATTTCTGTTCCTGTTGGAGATGTGACCAAGGGTCACGTTTTCAACGTAACCGGTGAAGTTCTAAACGCTAAGCCAGGCGAAAAAATTGAGGTCACCGAGCGTTGGCCAATTCACCGTCAGCCACCAGCTTTCGACCAGCTTGAGTCAAAGACCCAGATGTTCGAAACCGGTATCAAGGTTATTGACCTGCTGACCCCTTATGTATTGGGTGGAAAGATTGGTCTATTCGGTGGTGCCGGTGTTGGTAAGACCGTTTTGATCCAGGAAATGATTTACCGCGTGGCAGAAGACCACGACGGTGTGTCTGTGTTCGCAGGTGTTGGTGAGCGTACCCGTGAAGGTAACGACCTCATCGACGAAATGACCGAGTCAGGTGTTATCGACAAGACCGCACTCGTGTTCGGTCAAATGGATGAGCCACCAGGCACGCGTTTGCGGGTAGCTCTATCTGCTTTGACAATGGCCGAGTATTTCCGTGACGTTCAGAAGCAGGACGTGTTGTTGTTCATTGACAACATCTTCCGCTTCACTCAGGCAGGTTCTGAGGTTTCAACACTTCTAGGCCGCATGCCTTCTGCCGTGGGTTACCAGCCAAACTTGGCAGATGAGATGGGTCTTCTACAGGAGCGAATTACTTCAACCCGTGGTCACTCGATTACGTCTCTTCAGGCAATTTACGTTCCTGCCGATGACTACACCGACCCAGCCCCAGCAACTACATTTGCTCACTTGGATGCAACAACCGAGCTAAGCCGTGAAATTGCTTCCAAGGGTCTTTACCCAGCTGTGGATCCACTATCTTCAACCTCGAGAATCCTGGACCCCCGTTACATCGCGAAGGACCACTACGAGACTGCAGTTAGGGTCAAGCAGATTCTTCAGAAGAACAAGGAGCTTCAGGAAATTATCGCCATCTTGGGTGTTGAGGAGCTATCCGAAGAAGACAAGGTTGCAGTATCAAGAGCTAGAAGAATTCAGCAGTTCTTGTCTCAGAACACTTACATGGCTACCAAGTTCACCGGTGTTGCAGGTTCCACCGTTCCACTCAAGGAGACAATCGAAGGATTCTCCAAGATTGCTAACGGTGACTTCGACAACGTTGCAGAGCAGGCGTTCTTCAACGTCGGTGGCCTGGAAGACGTTGAGCGTCAGTGGGCCAAGATCCAGAAGGAATCTGGTAACTAACCTTGTCTGAAAAAACTCTGCGGGTAGAACTAGTTGCTGCCGACAAGGCAGTCTGGTCTGGCGAAGCCAAGTTGGTGGTAGCCAAAACAGTTGAAGGCGAAATTGGTTTGATGCCTGGGCACGAACCTATGCTCGCCATCTTGGCTAGTGGCGAAGTTAGAGTGACCAAACCTGAGGGTGACGTTCTGACTGTTACCGCAGACGATGGGTTCTTGTCAGTCGAGCATGACGTGGTAACTGTTGTTGCCAGAAATGCTTCGCTAGCTTAATCCTGCTCTGGGCGGGTGCTTGCAGGACGTTCGCGTCTATTTGACGCAGGAATCCACTTAACGTCGCCACCGTGCTTGATGTTGGCAAAGCGTGCCAAGACAAATAAGAGATCACTTAGACGGTTTAGATACTTGGCAGCTAGAACGCTCACACCACCGTTGTTGTGACCCTTCTTGGCAGGATCAGTTCCATACTTCTCAATCGCATGCCAGGTGGCGCGCTCGGCTCTGCGAACAACAGTTCTTGCCAGGTGCAGACCGGCAGCAAGCCCGGATCCTCCAGGAAGAATAAAGCTGTCTAACTTTTCGAGTTGCTTGTTGTACTTGTCGATTGCTTCTTCCAAAGCGTCAATCCAAATTGCGTCTACTCGCAATGGCTCGTACTCGTAGTGCTCATTCAGTGGGTTAGAAAGGTCTGCTCCCAAGTCAAAGAGATCATTTTGAATCTGAGATAGCAGAGCTAAAGTTTCGTCATCAAACTCACCGTGAGCTAGGGCAACTGCAACGCCGATGGCTGAGTTCGCCTCATCAACGTCGGCATAGGCCTCGATTCGAGGATCCGTCTTTCGCGTTCTAGAAAAGTCGCTGAGTCCAGTAAGACCCTCGTCGCCTGTGCGGGTATAGATTTTTGTAAGTTTGACCATGCCCTAAGTCTAGGCTGATGTCATGATCTTTTTGCTCCCGCCATCTGAAACCAAGGAGCCTGGTGGCAAAAAGATGGCCAAGGTGCTTAGCCACAAAGAATTTGACAAAACACGTAAGTTGCTTCAGCAGGCGTTGGTTGAAATCTGCAAGAATCCAACACTTGCGGCCAAGGCTCTAAAGCTTGGCCCAAAGCAGCTATCCGAGATTCAAGTCAACCTCGAGCTGAACCAGTCCAAGTGCATGCCAGCTCTGGATCGATATACCGGAACCTTGTATGACGCACTCAAACTCGGCGGGGTATCTACCGTCATGAGGAATCGTGCCAGCAAGCAAGTTTTTATCCAGTCTTCACTTTTTGGATTACTCTCGGCAGGCGACTTAATCCCAAATTATCGACTCTCTGCGGGTTCGAAACTACCCGGGGTTAACCTAAAGAAACTGTGGCAAGAAGCTCACGCAGCAATGTGGTCGAAACTGGCCAAGGAGATTGTCATCGACTTACGCTCAAATGCATATGCTGAATTGGCCCCAGTTCCAGAATCAATCGAGTGCTACACCGTGGACGTTGTGCTGGAAGACGCCAAAGGTAAGCGCACCAGATTGAATCACTTCAACAAGCAGGCAAAAGGTCAGTTCGTTAGATCAGCGCTTTTGTTAAAGTCCGCACCAAAAACAATTTCAGACCTAAAGGCTGTTGCCAAGATGGCCAACCTGAAGATTGAGGTCTCAGGCAAAAGTCTCTTGCTAGTTTCCTACGGATGAGTCATCTGCGGGAAGTGGTTCAATCTGCATTACAGAAGGTTCTGGAAGAGCGATAACTCCTTCTACTAAAGCAATAACTGAGTTCCACCAACCTTGATCGTTTACCATGACAAAACCCGGAACTAGCCAGACATCACCAGCAGCATCCCAGATGCTAACGATTGTTCGCTCGGCAGTCACTACTGTCAGTTTCACAATCTCTGGCTCAGCTGGCTGAGCCGAGTCGGTAACCGCGGGTTCAATTTGGTCTGTCTTTACTTGGGATTCAGATGTCTCAGGTTGGTACTTTGCGTAATACGAGGTTGCCGCTGCACCAGACCAACGCCAATCACTCAGGCGCTCAACCGACTGGACTGCAGAGATTGTCTCGAAAACCCCAACTGCTTCCGCAGCTACTGCGTGACCACCTGCGTAACTGATTTCTCCAGTGGAGGACCATCCGATGTACCACTCGATGCTGGTTGGTTGACCATCGACGCTCATTGCCGCAGAGATGTAAACACCCCATTCGGAGTAGTCAACAATGAGATCTGACTCTGAGACCGAAAGCCCCGTCGCATTGAAAATCTGAAGCGCCTTTGCAATAGCCTCTGCCCTTGAGGGCAGAAGTTCCGGAGTCGGTAGGACCTCGGTCCATTCTCGACAATTGCCCTCAGAGTCTGGGTCGACACAAGAACTCGAAGAAACTGTTATGTCGCCAGGGTTGTAGTAGTTCCAAGAGCCAGTCCCACTCCACCAAAGAGAAACCATTGGATTTACATTGTCTACACCCCAAGGGTCATCGGATTCACCGAAGAAGTAACCAGGATTCTGGTCACTAAAGTCTGGATACTTCTTGACGCTGCCCTGAATGTCAAACACACCTGCAATTGTTGTCAGCACCGACTCAGGAGTTCCTTGACGCACTAGCTTGTAAACCTGACCAGTACCAGTCTCGTTGGATAGTTCAGGCCCCGCTAAGTACTCGTAAGTCGAATATGGCATACTCCACATTTTGTCTTCGGAGGTTTCAGAGACCATCGCTGATCTGTTTTCACCACTCTCAGGGGATGCGGCCAATTGAATAAGCGGTGCAGGGGTGGGGTTCACCACAATAGTTACAGCAACAATCGCAGCAGCCCCGGAGACTAGACCACCGAGAGCAAAACCTCTCGCACGAGCAGTTAGAAGCTCAAATTGTTGCCTTAGGTCGAGCTTTGGCTTGGATTTCGTCGCCGACCGAACAATGTCTTCGGAGAGGGCAGTGGCAGGAGTGTTTTGTGCCGGGTCTGCCTTGAGCAGACGGGCCTCAAATTCATTCGGAGTATTCATATATGGGTTATGTCGCGACAACCCCAGTTATGTCCAAACACTAAGAAATAAGCTTTTTCAGCTTGGATTTAGCTTTGCTTAGCCGAAGGGCGAAGGCGTTGGTTGAGATATCAAGCACCCGAGCAGCGCTTGGATTATCGAGGCCTTCAAAGCTACTCAGAGATATGGTCTGCCTCTCACCTGGAGTTAGCTTCGCCCAAGCCTCAGACAGGCTTAGGTCGCTTATGGCAATGTCCTCTGCGGAAGGTGAAGCATCGCTAGGCCTGAACGCTGCCAGAAAGCTAGCTTTTACTCCCTCACTTCTTCGGTGGTTGGACACCACATACCCGGCAATGCGATATAACCAGGGCAATTCAAAGCCCTTAGGTGCTTGGGTTCGCTTTTGCCAAGCAATTTCAAAAATCCTAGAGGCTAGCTCCTCAATATCTGATCGGTCAACGCGCCTTGCAAGATATCTACTGATCTGTGGCAAAAGTAGACGATAGATCGAAGTAAATTCTTCAGGGCTCACAGTTGCAATACTAGTCCCGTAGCTGCCCTCTTCTAAAACAACCAGGGGCATGGTCATTAATCATTCCGATTGACTGCATCAGGGCATACATCGTGGTTGGCCCAACAAACGCAAAGCCCAACGAGCGCAGCGTTTTACTCAAAGCTTCGGACTCTTCACTTACAGCACGAAACTCAAAATTCTTTGCAGGTGTAGTCCTGTTGCTTGGCTTCGGCGCGTGAGACCAAATTATGTCTTGGAGTGTTCGATCAAGTGACAGAACTAGCTTGGCGTTGTTGATGGTGGCTATTATCTTCGCTCGGTTGCGAATAATGCTTTCGTCTAGCATCAACTGCTCAACTTGCTTACTGGTCATTTTGGCAATCCGAGCAATTTCAAAACCGAGGAAGGCTTTTCTAAAGCCCTCCCTACGCTTCAAGATGGTTATCCAAGAAAGTCCAGCTTGAAAACCTTCCAGTGCTATGGCCTCAAAGAGCGCATCTTCATTAGTGACCGGAACACCCCACTCAGTGTCGTGGTAATCGATGTAGAGAGGATCCTGCTTGGGCCAGTAGCAGCGAGTTAGACCATCTGGATACTTTGTTACAAGGTCTTTCACTGCTTGAACTCGATGCTTTCGTGATCAAGCAGAAGCTTCTTGGTTTTTATGCCCTGACCGCCGGAATACCCTGTAAGGGAACCGCTGGATCCTAGAACCCGGTGGCAGCCAACCAGTAGGGGAGTTGGATTGGCTCCAACGGCAGCTCCAACAGCCCTGGCGGCCTGAGGTCTTCCAATAGCTGTGGCTATCTCACCGTATGAAATTGTCTTACCAAAGGGCACTTTGGCTATTGTCTTCCAAACCGCCAGTTGAAAAGGAGTTCCGGAAACTTTGAGTGGAAGGCTAAATCTTGGAAGCGAACCATTTAGGTATAACTCAATTTGTTTTGCTGCTTCACTAAGGACTTTCGATGAGCCAACGGAGTTTGCCTTCTTGCACAGCTCAACAGCTGTGATCTTCTCCGCTTCCGCGGTAATGGTTATATAACCAAAGGGGGAGGGAAACGATCTCCTAGAAATTGCTGACTCGCTCATGAATCAATTGTTGTCGATTTTTGGGTCAGGTTTGCAAGATTTGAAGGTTGTGGAAAAGCTAAACCCCAAGACCCAGTGGGCCTTGGGGTAATGGATAGCCTTGTTTAGAACTTGCTCATCGCTGGGGTTAGGACCTTCCGAAGAATCCGTTCGATTTCGTTGAACTCTTTAGGTCCGATGGTTAGCGGTGGCGCAAGCTGAATAACTGAGTCTCCACGGTCATCGGCGCGGCAGTAAAGGCCTTCTTCCAGTAGCTTGCCTGCCAGGTAGCCACGAAGTAACTTCTCACGCTCTGGAGCGGTGAAGGTTTCCTTGGTCTTTTTGTCTTTGACAAGTTCAATAGCAAAGAAGTAGCCATCGCCACGGATGTTTCCAACAATTGGCAAGTCGTAGAGCTTCTCGAGAGTCTTCTTGAAAATAGCTGAGTTCTTGGCAACGTTTCCAACTAGATCTTCTTCGTCAAAGACGTCTAGGTTTTCGAGCGCCACAGCACAGGCAACCGGGTGGGCTGCGAAGGTGTAACCGTGAGCCAAGATGTTGGTTCCTGTTGTGAAGGGCTCAAACAATCTCTCCGTTAGAAGCAGTGCTCCAAGAGGCTGGTACGAAGAGGTAATTCCCTTAGCGGTCACCATCATGTCTGGCTCAATGCCATATCTTTCGCAGGCGAACATCGCACCTGAGCGGCCGTAACCTGTGATGGTTTCATCGGCAACTAGCAAGATGTCGTACTTGTCACAAATCTCACGCAGGCGCTTGAAGTAAGCGGGGTGAGCTGTGAAGCAACCACCAGAGTTTTGGATTGGTTCAACAAAGATAGCGGCCACGGTGTCTGGGTCCTCGAAGATAATCATTTCTTCGGCACGGTTTGCGGCCCAGATACCAAATTCCTCTTCGGTTTTGAATTGCCCTGGAGCGCGGTACCAGTTGGTGTTTGGAATTCTAAAAGTGGAAGGAACTAGTGGCTCAAACATTTTCTTCATTGCCGGGATTCCAGTAATGGAAAGAGCTCCCTGGCTAGTGCCGTGATAAGCCACATGGCGAGAAATCACCTTGTGCTTAGTTGGCTTTCCGGTCATCTTGAAATACTGCTTGGCAATCTTCCAAGCGGTTTCTACCGCTTCACCGCCTCCGGTTGTGAAGAAGACTCTGCTGATGTTCTTTGGCGCGTAAGAAATCAAACGCTCAGCTAGTTCAATTGCCGGTGGGTGAGCGTAGGACCAGAGTGGAAAGAAATCGAGTTCGGTGATCTGTTTTGAAGCTGCATCGGCAAGGCGCTTACGACCATGGCCTGCATTTACGGAGAACAAGCCAGAAAGCCCATCGATGTATTTTTTGCCGTAAACGTCATAAACGTAGTGACCCTCGGCTTTGGCCATGATCGGGATCTCTTTGTTTGCAAAGGATCCGTGACGAGTGAAGTGCATCCAGAGGTGCTTCTTGGCAGATTTTTCAAGCATGGCAGGGGTAATCTTCTTGCCTTCTTTTCGCGCTTGCACGAGTGCTAGCTTCGGGGACTTAGCTGCTCCTCCTTTTACGGTGCGCTTGAGAAGGGACTTGATTCCGGCAACAAGTTTCTTTGCCTTAGATTCCTTAACTGCCATGATTTTCTATTCCATTCGTTTTCTTG
>JBIIXH010000026.1:0-9102 GCA_044338475.1 Rhodoluna sp. | reverse complement strand
GTGGACCTTTTCATTCGGTCCTCTGGCGAGAAGAGAATGTCTAACTTCCTACTTTGGCAAAGTGCCTATGCCGAACTGCTGTTTAGCGAAGTGCTGTGGCCAGATTTTGACCGCCAGGAGCTGTGGCGGGCCATAGAACAGTATTCGACCAGGCAGCGCCGCTTCGGGGCTGCAATCGATAGCCCGAAGGGCTAACTAGCCAACTAAACTGGGGTTCAGCCCTAGTTTGGGCTGCAAATGTCTACTTGGAGTTCAAATTGGCCATCACCAACCGTCTAGATTCGGCAATCGCCCTCGCTAAGCGCAGGGGTTTTGTATTCCCAGCCGGAGAAATCTATGGCGGAACCCGTTCGGCCTGGGATTATGGGCCACTTGGAGTAGAGCTGAAGGAAAACATCAAGAGGCAGTGGTGGCGTTCGGTTGTAACAAGCCGAGAAGACGTAGTTGGCCTTGATTCCTCGGTTATCTTGCCGAGAAAAGTGTGGGAGGCCTCGGGCCACGTAAAAGAGTTTGTTGACCCACTGATTGAGTGCACCAGCTGTAACAAGAGATTTCGCCAAGACCACCTCGAGGAAGCGTTTGAGGAGAAAAAGGGTCGGGTACCAGAGTCCATGAAGGACATCGCGTGTCCTAACTGTGGCACCAGGGACGCTTGGACTGAACCCAAGCAATTCAATGGTCTACTAAAGACGCACCTTGGTCCCGTGGAAGATGAATCCGGAATGCACTACCTGAGACCAGAAACCGCTCAGGGTATCTTCGTAAACTTCGCTAACGTCCTTGGATCTTCGAGAATGAAACCACCGTTTGGTATTGGCCAGATTGGAAAAAGTTTCCGGAACGAGATCACTCCTGGAAACTTCATCTTTAGAACCAGAGAGTTTGAGCAGATGGAGATGGAGTTCTTCGTCCAAGAGGGAACCGATGAAACCTGGCACGAATATTGGATCGAGCAGCGTTTCAACTGGTATGTGAACCTTGGAATTAACCCAGAGAACTTGAGATTGTTTGAGCACCCGAAAGAAAAGCTCTCGCACTACTCAAAGCGAACCGTTGACATTGAATACCGATTCGGTTTTCCTGGAAGTGAATTCGGAGAACTTGAAGGTGTTGCAAACCGAACTGACTTTGACCTATCAACCCACGCCAAAGAGTCTGGGGTAGACCTGAGCTACTTCGATCAGAATCTAAACGAGCGCTGGACCCCATACGTTATTGAACCGGCGGCAGGTCTAACTAGATCTCTTATGGCGTTCTTGGTTGACGCTTACGCTGAGGACGAGGCACCAAACACCAAGGGCGGTGTTGATGTGAGAACGGTTCTACGACTGGACTATCGCTTGGCTCCAGTGAAGGCAGCTGTTTTGCCGCTTTCTCGTAACGAAGATCTCTCGCCAGTAGCAAGAAACCTGGCGAATGAACTTCGCGAAAGTTGGAACATTGACTTTGACGACTCTGGTGCAATTGGCCGTCGCTATCGCAGACAAGATGAAATTGGAACACCTTTTTGCATCACGGTTGACTTTGATTCTTTGCAAGATCAGTCGGTAACCGTCAGAGAGCGCGACAGCATGGAGCAGCAGAGGGTTTCTTTAGACAAGCTAAAGGGTTACTTGGCCGAGAAGTTGGTTTAGGTTTTCATGCAGGCACAGACGAAACCGGCTTTGAGCTATGGCAACATAGCAATCGATGTGCCGGTAGTACTTGCTCCTATGGCAGGTATTACTAACACCGCTTATAGAAGGCTTTGCCAGGGTTTTGGCGGCGGACTCTACGTTTCTGAGATGGTTACCTCCAGAGCGCTGGTCGAACGAACCGAAGAATCAATGCGGTTGATTGGCCACCACGAAAGTGAAAAGGTTCGGTCCGTGCAGCTGTATGGAGTCGATCCAAAAACCATTGCAGATGCTGTAACCATGCTGGTCTCGGAAGATCGCGCTGACCACATCGATCTAAACTTTGGCTGCCCAGTTCCAAAAGTTACCCGTAAGGGTGGAGGAGCAGCGCTTCCTTGGAAGCAGGATCTCTTTCAGTCCATAGTTCAAAACGCCGTGAAGGCAGCTGGAAGTATTCCAGTAACGGTAAAGATGCGTAAGGGTATCGACGCTGATCACCTGACTTTTTTGGAATCCGGCAAGGCGGCTAGAGACGCAGGTGTTGCTGCAGTGGCGCTGCACGGAAGAACAGCAGCGGATTACTACTCAGGTAAGGCCGACTGGGACGCAATCGCTGAGCTCCGCTCAGCACTTCCCGACGTTCAGGTGCTTGGAAACGGCGACATCTGGTCCGCTCAAGACGCAGTGAACATGATGAAACAAACCGGTGTTGACGGTGTTGTAGTTGGACGCGGCTGCCTTGGAAGGCCCTGGTTGTTTGCAGATTTAGAAAACGCCTTCCGTTCTTATCTTGAGAACCCAAACGCAAACATCGATTACTCTCAGGTTCAGCCAACCTTGGGCGAGGTAGCCGATGCATTTAAGCAGCACGCAGTGCTGCTTGTTGAATTCTTCGGGGACGAGCTAAGAGCATGTCGGGATATTAGAAAGCACGTCGCTTGGTATTTCAAGGGCTATCCAGTCGGGGGAGCACTAAGAGCCTCACTAGCAAGTGTTGAGACGCTCACTCACATGGACGAACTACTTGGAACCCTAGATCGCAACATGCCTTATCCAGGCGATGAGGCAGAAGGTCCTAGGGGTAGAGCTGGCGGAATGAAAAGCTGTGCGTTGCCGGAGCGCTGGTTGGATTCCAGGGAGCTCGGAGAATCCGCAAGGCTTTCACTTCTTGAGGCTGAGTTGAATGTGTCGGGTGGCTAGATGATTTCCCGCGGTTATCAAGAAAGTGACATCGAAAGATTTGTTCCCGAGGATCGAACTGGTTCGATTAAGCGCGGGGAATTCGCTAGAGACCGCGCACGTGTTTTACACTCCTCAGCGCTTCGAAGACTGGGAGCGAAAACTCAAGTGCTTTCGCCTTCCAATGGCGACTTTGCTCGAACCAGGCTCACTCACTCACTCGAGGTAGCTCAAGTTGGTAGGGAGATGGCCCAAGAGCTGGGTATCGATCCAGATGTGGTGGACACAGCCTGCTTGGCCCACGATCTGGGACACCCACCTTTTGGTCACAACGGTGAATCTGCTCTAAACAATTGGTCCAAAGACTTTGGTGGGTTCGAAGGAAACGCGCAAACTCTAAGACTTCTATCCAGGATCGAGCCAAAAGTTTTTGATTCCGAATCCCAAAGTCGCGGCCTTAATCTCACTCGTGCGACCCTCGATGCTTCTTGTAAGTATCCGTGGGGCAGAGAATCCGGCAAAGCGGAAACTGGCGGAGATAATTCTGTCAAATTTGGTTACTACCAAGACGACAAAGAGGTTTTTGAGTTTCTAAGAGCTGGAGCAACGCCACTTCAAAAGTGCATCGAAGCCGAAGTTATGGATTTTGCGGATGACGTCGCTTACTCAGTTCACGACTTCGAAGACGCTGTTGTTTCTGGATACGTAGATCTTGCACAGCTGAACGAGGGCTCCTCCGACGCAGCGTTACTGCAAAAAATCGCGCAGTGGGACGGGTCTGAGTTATCGCTCAGCGATTTTGAGGCAGCGCTAAGTCGACTGCGTTCAAACAGTTACTGGCTCACTAGTCACAGTGGTGAAATGTCCGATCAAGCAACCCTTAAAAACCTAACCAGCGCACTGATTGGTTCATTTGTCAGAAGAACTACCGATCAAACCGAGCTGGCCAACGCATCCGAGCATCTGGCTCGCTATCAGGGAGTTCTAGTTGTTCCTTCAGAGGTTCGCGCCGAAATCGCAGTTCTAAAGGGAATTGTTTCGGCTTATCTAATGACAGATTCGAAAAGGCAGCCCTACTACCAGTGGCAGCGAGCAATCTTGACCGAGCTTGCGGATGCGTTACTTGCCGCGAATGGCAAACACCTAGACACTTATTGCTCAAGTGCTTGGCAAAAAGCCAGCACTGATGATCAAAAGCACCGCGTGATTGTTGATCAGGTGGCATCACTTACTGACGTTTCAGCACTTAGCCTGCACCACGAACTAGTGACTAAATAGGATTATCAAGTGGCTGGAAAAATAAGTGCGAGGGACATCGAGGAAGTAAAGGCTCGAGTCAACATCGCCGATGTCATCGGCGGTTATGTCGCTCTAAAGCCAGCTAGCGCGGGAAGCCTCAAGGGGCTCTGCCCGTTCCACCAGGAGAAATCTCCCTCTTTCAATGTCAGACCTCTGCAAGGTTTTTATCACTGCTTTGGTTGTGGTGCAGGTGGCGATGTGTACAAATTCTTGCAAGAGATGGAGTCTTTGAGCTTCTATGAAGCAGTAGAGAACCTGGCCCAAAAAGCCAGCTACACGCTCACCTACGAAGCTGGTTCCAACGCTCCAGATCAGGGACAAAAGGCAAGAATCTATGAAGCCAACCTTGCGGCTTCAAAATACTTTTCCGAGCAACTAGGAAGCGAAGCCGCCACAACCGGTCGTGACTTTTTGAAATCGCGTGGCTTCGATAAATCTGCGGCTGAAACCTTTGGGGTTGGATTTGCACCCAAGGGATGGAATAACCTCGTAGATCACCTAAAGACTTTGGGTTTCACCGAGGATGAATTGGTGCTCGCATCATTAGCCTCCAGGGGAGAGCGTGGTCTATACGACAAGTTCCGTGGCAGATTGATTTGGCCTATTAGAGATACCTCTAATCAGGTCATTGGTTTTGGGGCTAGAAAGCTATTCGATGATGACCAGGGCCCAAAGTATCTAAACACTTCTGAAACCCCCGTGTATCACAAGTCGGCTGTGCTTTACGGCATCGATCTTGCCAAGAAAGAGATCTCAAAGTCACAAAGAGTGGTTGTTGTCGAAGGTTATACCGACGTTATGGCATGTCATCTAGCGGGGGTGACAACCGCGGTTGCAACCTGTGGAACAGCATTCGGCGACGAGCACATTCGAATTCTGAATCGCATGCTGCAAGCCAACGTTGATAACCCCGCTGAAGTAATCTTCACTTTCGACCCTGACGAAGCAGGTCAAAAAGCGGCGATGCGGGCATTTGCTGACGCTGACAAATTTCACGCCAACAGCTTTATAGCGGTTGGACCCGAAGGTCTTGACCCTTCGGATCTGCGGGTGCAAAAAGGCGACGAAGCAGTCCAGTTGATGATTGAAACCAAGAAGCCAATTTACGAGTTCGCTATCAAGCAAAAGCTCAAAAACTTTGACTTATCTAGCGTGGAAGGAAGAGTTGGAGCTGCCAGGGCAGCGGCCGCTGTTATTGCCACTATCCGTGATACTGCGATGCGCTCGGTATATCTTCGAGAAGTAGCGAACTGGGTGAACCTAGACGTTTCAGAAGTTTCTGCTCTAGTTGAGCGTGCCGTGAAGGACAAGGTTGTCTCGGCTGTTGCACCGATGAGAACGGATACTCCAGCTCCAGAGCAGACCGAACAGGTACTTGAGCAGCCAGATCTTCGCGATCCAACAATTAGGTTCGAACGCCAACTTTTGGAAGTTCTAGTTCAGCACCCGGCCGAAGTTGACGAGCAGAAATTCACCGAGCTAGTGTCAGGCGATTATCTAGCTAAAGTCCACGGCTTGATCGCTTCTGCGCTTGCTACCAACGTGGCAAACCGCAAGGATCCGAACTGGCTAACAAAGCTCTCTGAGTCGGTTGAGCCAGCGCTTCATCAAAGCCTTAGGGCTATTGCTGCTACCGCACTTCCGGCCAGAACACTCGATGAGCTAAAGCGTTACATAGACGGTGTGGTGGTTAGTGGCTTTGTGAATCTGCTAACTAGGCAGAAGCTTTCTTTGCAGGCAATTCTTCGTCAAACCGACCCGAGCGACACTGCCAAGATTGCTGAAATCCAAAAAGAGCTTATGGACATCGAGCAACGAAGAAGGGCGCTCCAGGGTGGCTAACAATCTTGTTGCGATAGAGCCAAAGAGCTTTCCGGAATATGAAAAGGCTATCGAGCTAGGTAATGGAAAGTTCGCGCCCATGAGCCCCGAGGTTCGCGGACTAATTTGGACGGATTATTCATCGCCTTCGGCTCTTGGAGAGCTAATCGACGCCAACCCACAGCTTGAATGGGTTCAGCTGCCTTTTGCAGGGGTTGACGCTTTTGCTGAGCAAATATCTAAGAACGTTGTGTTTACTAGCGCCAAGGGGTCATATCGAGAACCCGTGGCTGAACATGCACTCATGCTGGCATTAGCTCTTGGAAGAAAGCTTCCGATTCGGATTAAGGCAACGACTTGGGGTAAGTCGGAAGCTTTTAGCTTTTACGATGCCAAGGTATTGCTAATTGGTGGCGGTGGTATCTCCGAAGAGCTAATCAAGTTGCTCACTCCATTTCGCACCGAGGTAACTGTGGTGAGAAATAATCCTGAGATACCTTTTGCCGGCGCCAAGCAGGTGGCAGGCCTGGATCAATTGGATAACTTGATTCCGGGTGCTGATCTTGTGATTGTTACTTGCGCCCTTACGGATAAAACTCGTGGGCTAATCAACCACCAGAAGTTGGCTTTATTCAAGCCAACTGCTTATCTGGTCAATGTTGCCAGAGGTCCAATTGTGGTTAGTGAAGATTTGATTAGTGCCCTAGATCAGAAGCTCCTGGCAGGGGCGGGGCTAGACGTAACCGAACCAGAGCCATTGCCAGACGGCCATGCTTTCTACGGGCGAGATGACCTTATTTTGACCCCACACACTGCCGACACAAAGGAGATTGTCACCAGGCTGTTTGCCATCAGAATTGAGCAGAACGTAAAGGCGTTTCTAGGCAATGGTGACTGGGTTGGCATGGTTAGCCCAGACTTGGGCTACTAATTCAGAAAGCCCTCATTTTTGGTAGTGTTGGAGGCTGCGAAAGCATTCCTCGGTAGCTCAATTGGCAGAGCAATCGGCTGTTAACCGATAGGTTCTTGGTTCGAGTCCAAGCCGGGGAGCCAGTAAATCCCACATTCATCAAAACCACTTTCAGGAGATCTGCGTGATTGGCTGGATACTAGGAACCAAATGGCAGCCTGAGATCATCTTGGCTGCCATTGTTCTTGTAGTGCTGGGCGGTCTAGATCTAGCCGCAGGCGGCTGGACAAGAGCAGCCGTTACAGCAATCTACGCAGTTGCTCTTTTATTTCTTCGGAACCACAGCTACCTCACTGGAATATTTATAGTCGGGGGTGCAGTTGTGCATCTAGTTGTCACAATTCCGCCCACCTATGGAGATTTAGCGATTCCACTTGCCGTGTTAGGCATTGCAATCTTTACAGAAAGTCCATGGCGTCAGATAAATGCTTCGGTCGGAGCTGTCGCAGCTCTGGTAGTGATTGGAAACGCAGCCTATAACCCGAATCTAACTCTTCCAAACCTGGGGGTCTTTGAATTCACCGAGACGGGAAGATTTGTAGTTTTCGTCGTTGGCGCAATCTTGGCTACTAGCTTGATTGGCTTGGCTTGGCTTTCTGGACGCCTTATAGATTCCAAATACATTCACAACGAGTTTCAAAGGAATCGGAAGTATTCAAACTCTCAACAAGATGAGATATCTCTTGAGTTGGCTGAACAAGGTAAGCGTTTCGAGATGGCGGGAGATATGAACGAGAGTGCTATTCAGCACGTTTCTTCGGTGATTACCAATGCCGAGGCAGGGCTATACACCGCCAAGCTTGACCCGAGCGCGGGAACCAGATCGCTCGAGAAGATTCTGGCTAGTGCCAAAGCTGCACACAGTGAACTTCGAAGACTCTACGAAACCATAAACCGCGGCTCTTTGGTTACCCAAGCACCACCAACTCTTCAGAGCATCGCTGATCTCGAAATTCCAATGCGCGAGGCTGGCTATGGCTTATCCGTAAGCTACTCGGGTCAAAGAACAGCCTTAGCTGGTTCCATGGAGCTTGCAATTTACCGAATTGTCTTTGAGGCTCTAAAAAACGTGAAGCAACACAACCCAAAGGGGACAGCTGCAACGGTTGAGCTGACTTGGTTTGAAAACAGCCTTCAGGTAATCATCCGAGATAACGGAGTGGAGGTTGTTAGGAAGAGTTCAGTCGGGCCAAATGGCCTTCCTGTGGCATACGACGCCAACGATGACATCCAGAGCCTGTTAGAGAAAGTCGTTGGACCTGGAATCACTGCGATGCGTGAGAGGGTGGAGAGCTTCGGAGGTTCTCTTGAGGCCCAAAGAGTGGTCGGAATCGGATTCACCGTTTCCGCTCTATTCCCAATCTCGCGTACTCAGCCGGACTAGTTTCCTTCTTTCCCATGAGTCAGTCCCTACGCGTAGCACTTATTGATTGGAACCAAGATGTGCGCTTCGCAAGGCGTGCGATCTTGGATGCTACTTCAGGACTTGATGTTGTTTTCGAATCCGATGGCAACCTATCTCAGCTAAGACAGCTTCCAGAGCTTCTTGTTGACGTAATCGTCATTGATCAGCAACTCGAGCAAAGTTCTGGCATAAATGCCTTCATGACACTTAGAGGTTTATACGAAGAGCTAACAGAGATACCAAAAGCTGTTTTGACTTCTACTTTCGACCTAGAGAATTTACGGCAACAGTGCCTCGCGTCAGGCATGCATAACCTAGTCAGCGTTGAGGCGGGGCCAGATGGCCTCATAGGGGCAATTCATGCCGCTTGGTCTAGTAAGCAGGTTGCCGACCTTGAGGGACTTGTTGCATTGGCCAAGGCCACCAAGCCACAAACCAAGGGTGATTTCAGTTTCACTCAGGCAGTAAATGCTTTGCCTGTTCGAAAGTACTCCCTAGTTGACAAGCTTGCCAAGGATTGGAAAGCAATAGCTTCGGGGTCAAAATCCAAGTTCTCGATTGAGCTACTTGAGTCCCTGGTACTGCCTCTAGGCTGTCTAACAACCAGTGAGCTAGTTTTCAAACTTCTGCAGAACGGATTCCTAGATGTCGAATAGGCAAGAAAGCGTCAAGGCGATCTCGTTTGGCGTCGGTTTTGCAACCGGTGTCTATGGAATTTCCTTCGGCGCTTTGTCAGTAGCGGCAGGTCTAGATTTTTGGCAAACCATGGCCCTTAGCCTTTTGATGTTTAGCGGTGGAAGCCAGTTTGCTTT
>JBIIXH010000025.1:0-9134 GCA_044338475.1 Rhodoluna sp. | reverse complement strand
AGCCATCATGCTCAACGAAGTTTCTTTGGAACCGGGGGAGGCGATTTATCTGCCGGCAGGAAACATTCATGCCTATCTTTCTGGCTTAGGCATCGAGGTCATGGCTGCATCAGATAACGTCTTGCGCAGTGGATTAACCTCGAAGTACGTTGACGTTCCGGAAGTTCTAAAGCTTGCCGACTTTTCTGAACTTGCCGAACCTAAAGTAAGGCCAAAAAAGCTTGCTGAGGGACTCGTTGAGTATCCGGTGGAGTGCAAAGAGTTCCGCATCTATAAAGCGGAGGTCTCCGGAAAGAACTTACTTGCCGACCTGGACCTACCAGCTAGCGCGATTGTGGTCTGCACGGCAGGTGAAGTGGCAGTAAGCACCAGCTTGGATGAGCGCGAGGTGCTTAGTAAGTCAGAAGTTGTATTTGCCTCTGGGGCAAAGAATCTTAGCCTTAGCGGCAGCGGAACGGTGTTTGTAGTTCTAGGAAACTAGGAAAGCGCCTTCCAGGCACTTTCAATGATTTCAACCAAAGTGTTCTTGGCCTTCCAGCCCATGGCAGCTTCGATTCTGGATGCATCGGCAATTAGCCTTGCAGGATCCCCAGCTCTTCTGGACACGACTTCATACTCAAAATCGATGCCACTAGTTTTTTGAATCTGGTGGATTACCTCAAAAACGCTAGAGCCTGTTCCTGTTCCAACATTGAAGGTATTGAACTCACGCTTATCCTTTTCTAGGTAATCAAGGGCTTGAATGTGAGCCTGGGCTAGGTCAAGAACGTGGACATAGTCACGAATGCAACTTCCATCAGGGGTGCTGTAATCATCACCATATACTTGCGGTTTAGTCTCTTTGCGGATCGCTTCAAAGTAAATCGGAATCAAATTCAGAATCTGAGTATCAGCTAGGTCATCCCAGCCGGCACCTGCCACGTTGAAGTATCTAAGGTTTACGTGAGCAAGACCCCACGAAGTTTCTGCGTTAGCGGCCATCCACTCGCCAATTAACTTTGTTTGACCGTACGGGTTAATTGGCGATTCGGTTTCGTCTTCAGAAACTAGGTCAACATCTGGCATGCCGTAGGCTGCCGCGCTGGATGAGAAAACAAGTTTCTTTACTCCAGCACCTCTCATGGCTAGTAGCAGGTTTGCTTGGCCGCCGAGGTTCTTGTTGAAATATTCTTCTGGGTTTTCAACGGATTCCCCAACCTGCTTTAGGGCAGCTAAGTGGATCACAGAGTCGACCTTGTGCTTGCTCATCAGCTGCTCTAAAGCAACCACTGCGGAGGCTTCGGCTAGGTCAATTTTGTAGCTGGTTAGGCCTGAAACCCTTGATTCTTTGCCGGTAGAGAGGTCATCGACCACAATTACTTCAGTGCCAGCCTCAGCTAGTAAGCGGGCCACATGGGACCCTATATAGCCAGCACCACCCGTGACCAGAACGCTCATTCTTCAAGGATACTTGCTCATCGGGCCCAGCTATCCCTGTAAACCTGTGGAATTCAACTTGACAAGACACCAATAACAGCGGTGTAATTACACGGATGGAACTATTAGCCAGCCTCCACCGCCTGGCTACTTATAGAACGGAACAGCACTAAATGGAAAATCGCGGACAGGTTCCCGATAACTGGTTTATCGACCCCCTACTCCTAGGCGTTGCAGGTGCCTACACAGACTTTGAACAAGACCCACTTTCTTGGCAAGCAGATGCACTTTGTGCACAGACTGACCCAGAAGCATTCTTTCCTGAAAAGGGCGGATCCACCAGAGATGCAAAAAGAATTTGCACTGGTTGCGATGTAAAGGCACAGTGCCTTGAGTACGCACTTGCCAACGACGAGAGATTTGGTATTTGGGGCGGACTTTCCGAAAGAGAAAGACGCAAACTCAAAAAGCGTGCCTAGTTCGCACATCGCGCTGAAAGATATTTCATGACAGCCAATGTATGCGCGATAGTTTTATCACACGATCAACCTCAGCTTCTACAGCGCGTACTTGCGGATCTAAAAAACCAAACCGTAAAGCCATCAAGAGTCCTAGTAGTCGACACTTCAACTAACCCCTCAAATTCAAACCACGGCTTTGAAGTTTTGAAACTTGATCCAAAGACAAAATTTGCGTCCGCAATCGAAGCAGCCGTAAAGCACACTTCCGCTGAAGGATTTTTGTGGATTCTCCACGATGACAGCGCCCCGGACTCCAAAGCTTTAGAGCACTTGGTTCGCGAAGTTGAGCTAAGCCCATCCCTGGCAATTGTCGGCCCAAAGCAAGTGGACTGGGATAACCCAAGGATTATCAAACAGCTTGGCTTGACCCTAACTAGAAGTGGGAAGCTCTTTAGCCGAGTGCGGGGCGAGTTTGACCAAGGGCAGCACGACCACTCAGAAGATGTAATGGCGGTTGGAACCGCTGGCGCACTGGTTGACCTAGAGGTCTACAAAGCCATCGGAGGCTTTGACAGCAAAGCTCCGGTTTACGCGGCAGACGTTGATTTTTCCATCCGGGCCAGGCTGCAAGGTTCGAGAGTGGCCGTTGCACCAAATGCCAAGGTTTCGCACAAGATGCTTTCCATGCAAGGAGCCAGGCCCTTTCGCTGGCTCGGCACAAAACCCGCGACCGCAATCAGACAAGCAGAGCTTCACTTAGCCCTCAGTTACGCAAATCCAGCTCTGTTTTTGTTGCGCTGGATACTGCTTCTGCCAGCGGCAGTCTTGAACTCACTGGTTCTAGCCCTTCGTTCGAAATCGTATGTAATTCCAGCGGAGTTAGCCGCATCGCTATTGGTGTTTTTGAACCTGGGAAGCGTTTTATCCTCTAGGGCAAAAATCCAGCAGACCACTTCTATGAAGATCTCGACCCTGGCTGGACTGCTTGCTACCGGGCAAGAGGTTAGAAACGACAACAAAAAAGCCAAGGATGAAGAGGTTTCCAAAAAGCTTCTTGCATCGCACGCCATGGGTGAAACCGAGCAGCTGCAGGTTGCACCGAACGCTGGCTTAGTCGCTTCTGGTGCAATTTGGTTCGCGCTAGGTCTGATGGCAATGAACCTGCCGTGGGTTCCAACCAACATTGCAATCTCAGGTGCAGGTGTATTGCCACTTTCTAACAACTGGTTGGAAGTGTTCAGCCAAGCCGGTGCTAATACTCACTCAATTGGTTTGGGTTTTGTTGGCGCGGCCGATCCTTGGGTTTGGACACTTTCTTTATTGAGTGCACCGCTATTTTTCTTGCCGACCTTCGCGGTCACACTGTTTATGTTCTTTGCAATTCCAATGGCCTTTGTCGGAGCCTTCAAGCTATCCGAGTTAGTTTCGACTCGGAATATTGTTCGCATCGTTGCTTCAGCCAGTTATGCCTTGTGGCCAGCTCTAACCGGTGCCCTGTCTCAAGCTAAGTTCTCTCAAGTGCTGGCAATGGCTTTGCTACCTTGGCTTTTGTATTCACTGGGACGCGTTGCCAGAATTGGCTTTAAAGACTCAACACGCTTTCCAAGAACCCATGTTGGTATCGCAGCAATTTTGTTGGCCATGATTGCATCAAGCTCACCAATCTTGGGTCTTGTATTGCTTGTGATGGTTTTCACAACGGCACTACTTCGCCCAACGAAGTTGTTGCCCTTGCTGTTTTCAACGGTGCTGGCTCTAGCTTGGTTCCTGCCATTGATCATCGAACGGGCGCTTTCGGGTAACTGGCTCAGCCTGCTGCTAGATCCAGGGGTTAGCGTGCCTGACTCTCTGGAAGCTAGCTGGAAGCTGCCGTTTTTGGGCTTTGGATTTGATTCGCTGAGCTTTGGACTGTTCATCACCGTTCCAGTATTGGTTTTTGCGCTTCTGGCAATACTGGCCCCCAAGCTTCGAGAAACCCTGCCCCTTTGGGCAATTGCCTTGGCGGCGCTTGCAACCAGTTGGGTAATTGTTGGAACTCAATTCGATTTAGGTAATGGCTCGAGTCTCGGAATCGATGTGAGCGCTTTGCTTGGCCTTTATGGATTAGCCCTGGTGCTCTTGCTCGCTCACGTCGCGGATGCCTCGTTAGTGCTTCGAATCACCGCTCTTGCTTCAGTTGCTCTATTTGGTCTTGTGCCCGCGGCGTTCCAGTTGGTTACCAATCCACCCGCTGTTACATATTCAGACGGTCGCATTGTTCCGTCAATCATTCAAGCCGATGTCAGCTCCGGAAGTTACTGGAGAACATTGCAGCTGGAATCAAGTAGCGAAGGCGGGTTAGTTGCCTCGGTATTCACCGGTGAGGGAGTGAAGCTCAATCAGATCTCCAGCGGTTACAAGATTTCCAACACAACTAGTCCTGCCGTGAACCCCGATTATCAAGAGCTCGGTCAATTGGTTGCCAACTTAGCTTCGGCTAACGGAGCACAGATTCTTCCATCACTTGAAAAATTTGGCATCGGATACATCTTGGTAAATCCAATTGACCGAAATCTTCAGCTGGCACTTGATTCCACTCGCGAACTGGAATCGATTGGTGTTACTGACTTCGGTCAATTATGGAAAGTCACAAGTGTTACAGCTAGCACCCAAGACCTGCCATTCGATCTTGGTCTTATCAAGCTTGGCCAAATCGCCGTTCTAGTTTTGTTTGCCTGGTTTGCAATCCCCGCTCAGCGCAGAAAAAAGCGCAAGACCAAAGACAGTGAAATCTTCATCGACTCAGAGGAGACCAACTGATGATTTATCGCGCATTGGCTTTTGTCTCAACCGCGCTGTTGCTGGCGGTCGGTTTGGTTTTTGCCCCGAAAGTGGATCTCTCGGTTGACCTGGGGTCTGCAAGTGGAAGCTTTGATGTAAAACCAGCCGACCTAAATGTTGTTTGCCCAGGACCACTTTTTGTTACTGGTGGTGCCAGCGGCACAGAGCTTGGTGTGTTTGATCGAACCGGCACCACAACCCTTCGCTATTCAGCTGACGGTAATGGCTCCCTGGAAGTTAGAACGGTGGCGGCGGGCGATCCAGCGATTACAGCTTTGGGTGGCGGAAGAGTTTACTCAGCTGGCGAGATTGGAAACGCCACCGAGCTTAGAAACACTGGAGCCGCTATTGGTTCACCGCAGGGCTCCATGGTGATCACCGGAAGCAGCACCCAGCAAGTTTCGATTGATTCAATGAGAGGCCTAGCATCAGCTAGTTGCCAGCAGCCAAGCAATGACATTTGGCTGGTAGGAGGCTCAACGGCAGCTGGCCGTGAAGCGCTGTTGATTCTGACCAACCCGACACCTGTTGATGCAATTGCGGATCTAACTATTTATACGGATCTAGGCGAACTGGAAGTGGCTGGTCTGTCTGGAATTTCGGTGCTCGCTAACTCCACAACCGTGCTTTCGCTAGCAAGCTTCGCTCCAACGGTTGCCACCTTGGCGGTCCAAGTTCAAGCTCAAGGTGCCAAGCTGGCAGCTTGGATTCAGCACCGCGTAATGAACGGAACCGAGTCCCTTGGCGTCGACTATGTCTCCCCATCACCCGGAGCTAAAGAGCTATCTGTTATTCCTGGTTTTGTAATTCGAGGAACTGACGCAATAAATCAAGTTGCGGTCACGGAAGGGATTTCTGACGCCGGGCATAACTTGCGAGTATTTGCTCCTACGGGAGCGACCGTGACGGTGCAGATAGTTTCTTCTAGCCCGGAAGTTTTTGGAGCGGTTCTCACCGGAACAATTGAACCTGGCAGCGTAGAAGATTTCCCAATCACTGAGCTGCTAGATGGTGAATACACAATCTTTGTTTCCTCGGATCAGCCGGTTTTCGCAACCGCAAAAGCTGCCTTCGGTAACGATGGGGGAACGCCGCGAATTGAATTCACTTGGCTAGCAGCCGCCGAACCAATCACCACACCAAGAGCGGTAGTTACCTCTGGTGTCATTCCGCCAGAGGGTGCTTCCTATCTGGTTCTTGGAAACCCAAGTGACCAGCCAAGAAACGCGACCGTCACCAGCTTGGAAACTGGGGCAGTAACCACAGTTTCAGTCCCTGCTCTTGGGACCAGCTTGGTTGGCATCACTGGAACCTCATCGGTATCCAGCGATACAGAGATTTATGGTGCGGTGGCACTACTTCTTGGCGGACAGATTTCTTCGCTTGCAATTTATGATCCAACAAACGTTGGAAATTCCGTTCAGGTTAGATTCCGCTAACGGTTGTAATAGTCGGGAACTAGATCCCACGGATCTATATCCAGAAGATCCGCTATTGCTTCAAACACCTGCTGTTCGACCTTGAGTCTTTCTTCCAGCATGGATTTTCTAGAGTGCGAACCGAAACGTTCGGTGGGAATTCTGTAAATGGTGATGTGATTACCGTCAACTTTCCACCTTGGGATATCAGTTTGACTTTCGGCAGCGGTTGGTTCGGAACGAACCGACCAAGTGAGCCCCTCTAGGTCCTCCGCCCAAATACCCTTGAGGTAATCCATGGCGGTATCGACATACTGCTCGAAGCTGTGAGAGCGAGTTTGACCAAACTTGAATAGCTTGCTCAGCAGCGGTCTTCTCATCCCGCGGTCGTGGCGATCCCTGTGTGCGTTGCGTGATTTCGAGGGTTTAGCCATAGCCCCATTGTATTATTGGGACAGTGAGCACACTTGATGCAATTTTCAAAAAGTACGACATCCGTGGATTAGTCGGAACCGAAATAACCCCAGAGAAAGTCGCGGCAATTGCCGCGGCCTTTGTCGACGAGCTTGAGCTAGCCGGTAAGTCCGTAGTGGTCGGTCACGACATGAGAGACTCATCGGTTGATTTTGTCGATGCCTTCACTGAAGGAGCAACCGCCAGGGGAGCCGACGTTATCAACCTAGGTTTGTGTTCAACCGATGAGTGTTACTTTGCCTCTGGGCATTTGGATGCCGCCGCCGCAATGTTCACCGCAAGCCATAACCCATCCAGCTATAACGGCATCAAGCTTTCTAGAGCTGGAGCCAGAGGTATTTCCATGGAGACGGGCTTGAGCGAAATTCTTGCCGGTGCAAACAAGTATCTAGCCTCGGGAATCAAAGAGGTAACAGAGCCTGGCTACGCAAGCGAGCACGACATTATGGGCGAGTATGCCGCAAATCTTCGTGAACTTGTTTCCTTGGAGAATATTCGTCCACTTAAAGTTGTGGTGGATGCCGCCAACGGAATGGGCGGACTAACTGTTCCAGCAGTATTAGGCACCGATGCCGGTTTGTCGAAGCTTCCTATTGAGATCGTCCCGATGTATTTTGAACTCGACGGAACTTTTCCAAACCATGAGGCAAACCCGCTAGATCCAAAGAACTTGGTTGACTTACAAAAACGTGTAATTCAAGAAGGTGCCGATATCGGCCTGGCTTTTGATGGCGATGCCGACCGCTGCTTTGTTATTGACGAAAAGGGAAACCCGGTATCTCCTTCGGCCGTTGCTGCAATCGTGGCTGTTAGCGAGATTGCTCGCGCCAAAGCACTTGGGGAAACCGACATTCACATCCTGCATAACTTGCTGACCTCTCGCGCGGTGAAAGAATTCATTGAGGCAGCCGGAGCTAAAGCGACTAGAACTCGCGTGGGGCACTCTTTGATAAAGGACGAGATGGCCAGAACCGGAGCCATCTTCGGCGGCGAGCACTCAGCGCACTATTACTTCAAGGAATTCTTCGGAGCCGACAACGGAATGTTGGCGGCAATGCATGTAATGAGAGAGTTTGGCTCGCAAGAACTACCGCTTTCGGAATTTGCCGCCCGATTTGACCCCTATTTTTCAAGTGGAGAGATTAACTCGACCGTGGCGGACGCCTCAGCCAAGATTGCTCAGATCAAGCAGGAGTTTAAAGACTCAGATATCGACGAATTGGATGGGGTTACAGTCAGTTCGACTGCTGGGCAGAGCCCCTGGTGGTGGTTTAACGTTCGAAGCTCCAATACCGAGCCACTTCTTCGCCTAAACGTGGAATCCGAGGACAAATCCCTCTGTGACGAGCTAACTTCGAGGGTTTTGGGTCTCATCAAAAGCTAACTGCTCAAGGTATGCTTGGATAATGCTGAAATCAAAAACCGCCATCGAATTTAAAGTAGCCGACCTATCCCTTGCCGAGGCTGGAAGACATCAAATCCGCCTTGCCGAGAACGAAATGCCAGGTCTTATGGCTCTGCGCCAAGAGTTTGCCGCAGCTCAGCCACTAAAGGGAGCCCGCATCGCCGGCTCACTTCACATGACTGTTCAGACCGCCGTGTTGATCGAGACCCTTGCTGCCCTTGGTGCACAGGTTCGTTGGGCCAGCTGTAACATTTTCTCCACTCAGGACGAAGCAGCAGCAGCTGTTGTAGTTGGAAGTGGAACACCAGAGCAGGTTGCCGGTATTCCAGTGTTTGCTTGGAAGGGCGAAACCCTAGACGAGTACTGGTGGGCAACATCAAGAATTTTCGATTGGTCAACAGAGGCTCAAGCAGAAGGTGCTTCCTACACGGGCCCAAACATGATCTTGGACGACGGTGGAGACGCAACTCTTCTAGTTCACAAGGGACGCGAGTTCGAACTAGCAGGTTCAGTTCCCCCAACCGGCGCCGATGACAGCGAAGAGTACGGTGTGATTCTTGAGCTACTTCGTGATTCTTTGAAGGAAGACCCAAAGCGCTTCACAACCATCGCATCTGAAATCATCGGTGTTAGCGAAGAGACCACAACCGGTGTTCACAGACTTTACGAATTCTTTAAGCGCGGAGAACTATTGTTCCCAGCGATCAACGTTAACGACTCTGTTACCAAGACCAAGTTCGATAACAAGTATGGAATCAGACACTCACTTCCAGACGGCCTAAACCGGGCGACCGATGTTTTGATCGGTGGCAAGACTGTTTGGGTTGGTGGCTACGGTGACGTAGGTAAGGGTGCAGCCGAAGCACTAGTTGGTCAGGGCGCTCGCGTTATCGTTAGCGAAATTGATCCAATCTGTGCTCTGCAGGCAGTTATGGATGGTTACCAGGTAACCACCTTGGAGTCAGTAATCGAAGAAGTTGACATCTTTGTAACTGCAACCGGGAACACCGGCGTAATCACCCCAGAGCACGTAATGCAGATGAAGCATCTTGCAATCATCGCCAACATCGGTCACTTCGATGACGAGATTGACATGGCCGGAATCGGCAAGATCAAAGACATCAGCAAAATCGAGATCAA
>JBIIXH010000024.1:0-9165 GCA_044338475.1 Rhodoluna sp. | reverse complement strand
TAAATGGAAAAAATCAAAGTTGTTGGCAAGGTAGTAGAGCTAGATGGTGACGAAATGACTCGCATCATCTGGCAAAACATTAAAGACTCGCTAATTCTTCCCTTTCTAGATGTTGAGCTTGACTACTTCGATCTTTCTATTCAAAACCGCGATGCTACCGATGATCAGGTAACCATCGATGCAGCCAACGCAATAAAGCAACACGGCGTTGGAGTTAAGTGCGCGACCATCACACCGGATGAGGCCAGGGTCAAAGAATTCGGTCTAAAGAAGATGTGGAAATCACCTAATGGAACCATCAGAAATATTCTTGACGGCGTAGTTTTTAGAGAGCCAATCATCATCTCAAACGTGCCGCGCTTGGTTCCGGGGTGGACCAAGCCAATCGTTATTGGTCGTCACGCTCACGGTGACCAGTACAAGGCAACCGACATAAAGATTCCGGGCAAGGGTAAAGTGACCATGACTTACACCCCAGAATCAGGCGAAGCCCAAACTTGGACAATCGCCGATTATCCGGAAGCTGGCGGTGTCGCCATGGGTATGTATAACTACATGGACTCAATCCGCGATTTCGCTAGGGCTTCTTTTAACTACGGTTTGGCAAGAACCTACCCCGTATACCTTTCCACCAAGAACACAATTTTGAAGGCCTACGACGGTGCTTTCAAGGACGCCTTCCAAGAGGTGTTTGATGCCGAGTATGCAGATAAGTTCAAGGCTGCTGGCATAACCTACGAACACCGCCTGATTGATGACATGGTGGCAGCTTCCTTGAAGTGGGAAGGCGGTTATGTCTGGGCCTGCAAGAACTACGACGGCGATGTCCAATCTGACACCGTGGCTCAGGGTTTTGGCTCTCTAGGCCTAATGACCTCAGTTCTAACTACCCCAGATGCCAAGACCGCACTTGCTGAAGCAGCACATGGAACTGTGACCAGGCACTACCGTCAGCACCAAGCCGGCGAGAAGACTTCGACTAACCCGATTGCTTCGATCTACGCCTGGACCAGAGGCTTGATGCACCGCGCAAAGCTAGATGGAACACCAGAGGTCCAGAAGTTTGCCGAGACTCTAGAGGACGTTGTCATCAAGACCGTTGAGTCTGGAAAAATGACTAAGGACCTAGCAGCTCTTGTGGGACCGAACCAGGGATACCAGACCACCGAGGAATTTATGCAGTCGCTAGCAGAGAATTTACAACAGCGTCTAAAGTAATCCACATTGTGTAAAACCCCTGACCCAATTCGGTCAGGGGTTTTACATTTGCCGGATGAAAAGACAAAACTTTACTAAATCATTTTCCGCAACCTTCGCCCTAGTACTTACCTTTGGTTTGCTAACGCCGCTACCGGCTTCAGCCAAATCAAGTGAGGTCTGGGTGAATTCAATCACCACCCCTAAGACATTTACTAACTCCACCTCTACGGAGTTTCAGGTAAATTTCAAAATCCCAGTTGACAACTTTGCTATTCAAGATATCGAGCAGGTGCACACCAATGGAATGTGCCAAGACTTAATCCTAACTGGGTCGGGAGCAAGCTACACAGTAACTTTGTCTAACTGCTCCGAAGGAGATCTCTGGATTCGAGTCTTAGCAAATAGCGTGACATCAAACGGGGTTCCAGGGCCAGCATTTGATGCCTATTCACCTGTGGTGAGAATTGATCTGAGTACGCCAGGGGTTCAGAGTCTTGATCGAGCCGGAAACATACTAAGGATATTCTTCGACGAGGAGATTCCAAGTATTCCAAATGATGCAATCTATTTTGAAAGCGAGGATGCTTCGTGTCAGATAGTCCGTATCGAGCAAATTATGGCGACCTTCTGGGAAGCTGAGATCGCTGGCTGCGAGAGCGTTAGATATTCCTTCACAATACTTACTGAAGGTCTTCAAGACCACGCCGGAAATCTTGGCCCCGCCTTTGACGCCAAATACAGCTTCACGCCTGATGCAGTTGTTCCACCAATTGCTGAGTCGGATGATTCAAACTCAATCACCGAACCACCGAAGATCGAACCAACAGCAGAACCGAAAGTTGATACTTCTGATCCTGTAAACCCAACCTCAAACCCCAACCCCATCGCGCAACCCGAGGAGGTAGTTTCTCTTGAGCCGATTCAGAGCCCGACTGAAGTTCTTGAGGCCCCACCGGCCCCGCCCTCGGTAACCCAGCTAGCTGAGCCAGAGGTTAGAGACCTAGAAATCCAGGCTCCCCCACAAACACGGGAACAGGCGGCTCAGACCGTCGTGATTCCAGGGGATGTCGCTACCAGACAGGCAGACGCTAGCGTTTGGCCCATCGGGTTAGTTGGTTTTGCGGTCATGGCTCTAACCGCTGGCGTCTATTTGGTCAGGCGAGATCTGTCTAACATGGTTCGCGGCTAGATGGATGAGCCTGGCGGGCTGAAAATACTGAGCTGTTAGACTTGCCCTATCGCAACTGGCGCTAACAAGATGGATTTCCATCGGGGAGCGAAGAATATTGGTCGTGCGCCTGGGCCATAGTCAAGTTCAACACCTTGAGGAGCCCCGCATGAGTACTAACAGTCAACCAGCTAGTTTCACTAAGCCGCTTTCAGAAACCGATCCAGAAATCGCAGCTGTATTGCAGCAAGAGCTAGATCGTCAACGACACACTCTCGAAATGATCGCTAGCGAAAACTTTGTATCTCGCAGTATTCTCGAGGCTCAGGGATCGGTTCTTACCAACAAATATGCGGAAGGCTACCCGGGTAAGCGTTACTACGGCGGTTGCGAAGTAGTAGACGTCGCAGAAGATTTAGCAAGAGACCGAGCCAAGCAACTTTTCGGTGCAGAACACGCAAACGTTCAACCTCACTCTGGCGCAACCGCTAACGCGGCATTGATGATGGCTCTAGCCAAACCAGGGGATCGCATCCTCGGACTTGAGTTAGCGCACGGAGGTCACCTAACTCACGGTATGAGATTGAACTTCTCGGGACAGATGTATGAAGCACACTCCTATGGTTTGAATCCAGGCAACGATCTAATCGACATGGACATTGTCCGGGCCCGAGCCATCGAAACCAAACCAGCAGTCCTAATTGCCGGCTGGTCCGCTTACTCAAGACACTTGGACTTCGCAGCATTTCGATCAATCGCAGACGAAGTTGGAGCCAAGCTTTGGGTCGACATGGCTCATTTCGCAGGACTAGTTGCAGCAGGACTTCACCCATCACCTGTTCCATACGCGGATGTTGTTTCCACCACAGTCCACAAAACCCTCGGTGGACCAAGGTCAGGTTTGATTTTGTGCAAGGCGGAGTATGCCAAGAAGATTGACACCGGAGTTTTCCCAGGTCAGCAGGGCGGTCCGCTAATGCACGTTATCGCTGCCAAGGCGGTAGCTTTCAAAGCAGCCATGAGTGATGAGTTCAAGGAGCGCCAGCAGCGCACTATCGAAGGAGCAAAGATCATTGCTGAGCGTCTAGTTCAGCCAGATCTAAAGGCAAACGGAGTCTCAATTCTGACTGGTGGCACGGACGTGCACTTGGTTTTAGTTGACCTTAGAAATGCACCGATTGATGGCAAGTTTACCGAAGACCTACTTCACGAAGCCGGAATCACCGTAAACCGCAACTCAGTTCCGAATGACCCAAGACCACCACTAGTAACCTCTGGCGTTCGAATTGGAACCCCAGCGCTAGCAACTCGCGGCTTTGGAGCAACTGAGTTCACTGAAGTCGCAGAAATTATTGCCCAGGTACTTCTTCCAAACCCAGACATTCAGGCCCTGAAAGCTAGGGTTCGAGTTTTGACTGAGCAGTTCCCGCTCTATTCGGGTCTTGAGAACTGGTAATACTTGAGCGCCATAATCCTTGATGGTTTAGCTACCGCTTCGGCCATCAAGCAAGAACTAAAACATAAAGTAGTAGAACTTCAAAAGCGCGGTATAAATCCCGGGCTTGGCACCCTACTAGTTGGAGATGATCCAGGTTCGCACACTTATGTTTCGGGTAAGCATAGAGATTGCGCCGAGGTTGGAATTGATTCTGTGCGAATTGATTTACCAACTAGCGCATCCAAGCAAGACATCGTTCGAGCGATAACCGAGCTCAACGAATCAAAAGATGTCACCGGGTACATCATCCAACTTCCATTACCGGTTGGCATTGATTCACTTGAGCTACTCGAACTTATCGATCCAGCTAAAGACGCAGATGGGCTGCACCCAATCAATTTAGGTCGACTAGTACTAAACGTAGGAGAAGAAATGAAATCTCCGATTCCTTGCACTCCGGCAGGAATTGTCGAACTTCTAAGTAGATACGATATTTCTCTGTCAGGCAAGAAAGTTGCAGTGCTGGGTAGGGGAGTCACGGTTGGCAGACCTCTAGGGTTACTGCTCACAAGAAAAGGAATAGACGCAACGATCACTCAACTCCATTCAGCCAGCAAAAATATTCCCGAAGCTCTGCAGAGCGCAGACGTTATCGTTGCGGCTATTGGCGTCCCGCACTTTGTAAAACCAGAATGGGTCAAAAAGGGTGCAGCTGTGCTAGATGTGGGAATTACGCGAGTATCCGATGGAAAATTGGTGGGTGATGTGGATCCAGCAGTATCCGAAGTCGCCGGTTACCTCTCGCCCAACCCAGGCGGGGTGGGACCTATGACGCGTGCCATGCTGCTACAAAACGTAGTTCAGCTAGCCTCTAGAACTTAGAGCGAATAGCCCAGAGGTCGGCAAACACTGGCCTAAACAAAGTGCTCGCAAGATATCCAACTCCAGCAGAGCCCCCGGTTCCCATCTTGGCTCCAATGGTTCGCTCCACCATTTTTACGTGGCGATAGCGCCACTCCTGAAAACCCTCATCCAAATCCATAAGTGCCTCGCCTACCATGTTCGACTCTGGATCATTGCGATGGGCCAGTAACAGTGCCTCTTGGACTGCTTCGTTTGCTTCGTATGGAAGTGAAACATCCCGACCAAGTACCTCAGCAGGCATCTTGTGACCACGAGAATCAAAGTATTTCAGCGCGCTGTCATAGAGGCTTGGCCTTTTCATCGCAGCTTCCACCTTGGCTCTTGCTGCAGATCCTGGAACCAGGTGTGAAGCCATCGCCATACCTGTGCCGGCTTTGGCATCCGAGCCCGCTTGATCGCGTCTTCCAAGCACTGCCTCTAACTCACGAAACTGAGCGGACTGGAATCCAGATGCTGAACTCAGCCTTCCGCGGAAGGAGTTGAACTGTAAGGGTGTCATGGTTTCTAGAATGTCCAACTGCGCGACGCAGGTTTTCATAATTGTTCGCATCCGACCAAGTAATGCAAGTGACCGGTGTGTGTTCGAGTTCTCAAGCGCGACCTGGAGTTCCTGGCTTTCGTGCAACAGCTGTTTGAACCAGAGCTCGTAAACCTGATGGATAGTTATAAAAAGTAGCTCGTCATGCTCGGGACCATCTGACAGGGGTAGCTGAAGCTCGAGTAGCTCATCTACTTTGAGATAGTTTGTGTAGGTAACTGCCTTGTCATGCTGTTCGCTCATTTAGGTAACTCGGTTTCCAGTCTCTTGAATTTTCTCGTAGTCCTTGCGGGCTACCGATTCTCTGATTCTTTCAAAGCCATCAAATACCTCCACGAAGCTTGTTGGCAGTGGAGAAATTGCCAACCTAATCGAGTTGGGCATCCGGTAATCGGGAACAACCTGGGCATACTGCCTAAGTGCAGCTGCTATTCGTTTTGCTTCTGGATGGCCAATTGTGATGTGACCACCGCGCAGTCTGTGATTCCTTGAGGTAAGCAAGGTGAAACCCAAGGGCACCAACCAAGCATCAAAGAGCGCAATCATCAGCTCGGTACCAATCGCCGCCTTCTTGGCTATTCGAGCTATTCCGGCGCGCTCAATCATCTCGTAGCTTGCTTGGACGGCTCTAATCCCAACAATCGACGGGCTAGCAATCTGGAAACCTCGGATACCCAAGTTTTTGTCAAACACCGGACCCATAGCAAACTGATCATCTTGAGCAAACCAGCCTTGAATTGGAACCTTCAAACTGGATTGCAATTCCTTTCGAACATAGAGCCAAGCGGGGGATCCCGGGCCACTATTTCCGTATTTGTATGTGCAGCCGACCGCTAGGTCTACGCCATTGGCATCAAAATCCAACTCAACCGATCCTCCAGCATGAGACGCATCCCACACAACCAGTCCGCCATAAGAGCGGACCAGGTCGGTGATTTCCTTGAGGTTTGCTCTTGCGCCAGATCGGTAGTTCACCGCTTGCAGGGTAACTAGTGCAACATCGGTGCTTAGAAAAGGGGCAAGCAGCTCTTTAGTGACTAGCTCGTTCTCGGCTGCCACCTTTACAGAACCAGGACCACCGGTTCCGTCGGTGTCGAGAGTAATTAGCTTGAGGTTGAATTGATCAGCAATTCCCTGAATAACAAAGCGGTCGGTTGGAAAGTTTGAGGAATCAATGATGATTGTTTTTCGGTCTGGTCTAGCCCGAATGGCAGCAACACACAACTGATAAAAATTTACGCTGGTAGTGTCACAAACTAGAACTTGGCCGGACCCAGCTCCCAGAGTTGCTCTACCCAAGAGATCTCCTGCCGGTTGAGCTTCGTCAATCCAGTGACTCCAGCCATCAACTAACTCAGTTCCCCACTCGTTGGTTAGGAAGTCGGAGACTTTATCAATTGTTGCAAGCGGCAAACGACCAAGGGAATTTCCGTCTAGATAGCAAAGTGATTCATCCTTGATGAAGAATTCTTTACGGAACGAACTGAGCTCGTCAGCTTGATCAAGTAACTCTGCGGTTTCCCTAGAAAGAAGGTCGCCGATGCCTGAAAGTAGTGGGTAATTCATGTAATTCAGCCTAGCCCGAACACTGCAGCTGAATTACACCAGGAGCTGGTGCTTGGCTAACTGCTTGTAAAGTGGCGTAGATTTCACTAGTTGGCTGTGAGTACCAGAGCCAACTACCTTGCCTTGGTCCAGCACGATAATCAAATCGCTATCGACCACAGTTGAAAGTCGGTGAGCGATTACGATCATCGTTCTACCTTGGGAGACAGCGTCAATCGCCTCTCGCATCCGTTGCTCATTAAGGCCATCCAAAGCAGAAGTGGATTCATCTAGAAGCAAGATGGGTGGCGCAGCCAGCAGTGCTCTTGCTATGGCTAAGCGTTGACGTTCGCCGCCGGAGAGCATGATTCCCGCTTCACCGACTTCTGCATCCAAACTACGCTTATCCCGTTTTAGAACTGCGGTTAGGTTTACTTCCGCCAAAACAGCCTTCAGCTGCGCGTCGGTTGCGTTCGGGGAGCCAATCAGCAAGTTATCTCTAATTGACCCCGCCAACACGGGAGCATCTTGTTCGACATAACCTATCTGCGATCTCAGCGCGTCTCGAGATAGTTCGGTTACTGGTACACCTTCAAGCAGAATCTCACCGGAGTTGGGTTCGTAGAATCTTTCGATTAGTGAAAGCACTGTGGACTTGCCGGCACCTGAAGGCCCAACCAGGGCTACACGGTCACCCTTTTTGATCTTGAAACTTACGGAGTCTAAAACTAGCTTTCCGTCGCGGTGAGCTTCTGCTGCGGGATAAGCAAAGCTAACCTTCTTGAATTCGATAGCGTTCTGGGTTCTCTTAGGCTTTGAAATCTGAGCAGATTCTTTCGCAGTCTCTTCCAAAGGTAACTGGAGGATTTCTTCTATTCGAGCAAGAGCACCCAGAGCGCTCATTACTGAGCTATACGCTCCGAAGGCTTGACCGAGCGGCCTGATCATCAAAAACATCAAAAGAATAAATGTCACTAGGTTTGCTACCGATGTCTCTCCAGCTGCTACGCGGTAACCACCAACTCCGAGCACGACAATGAAAGCGGCGTTTGAGGCTACTCCGGCTATTGGAGAGATCAGGGCGTTAATTTTTGCAATCTTGACACCTTGCACATACGCCTCGTTGGCGTCTTTGCTTATGCCTTCGGTTTCTCTAGCTTCAGCTCTAGCGGCGCGGATAGTCCGAACGGCAGATAGTGCACGCTCTACCGAAGCTGCCATGTCGCCAACTCGCTGTTGGGCTTTGGTTGTGGCCGATCTAATTTGCCTGGCTGAGACAACAATTGACGCCACTGCCACAGAGATCATCGCGAGAGTAAGTAGTAGCAGGAATGGATCAATAAAGGCCATCGCAATGACTGCCCCCACAAAAATCAGCACACCTCCAGCGGCGTCAATCAGACCTTGTGTAAGAACTGCGCGAAGCAAAGTTGTGTCAGAGCCAACTCGGGAGACCAAGTCACCAGTTCGCCTCAGGTCATACTCCAAAATTGGAAGCTTGAGAAGACGAACCGCCAGCTTGTTCCTTGCTGAAAGCACCACGCCTTCTCCGGCTTTAGCCAAAACGTAATACATGAAACCGCTGGCGATACCCGCACCCAAAATAACCAACACCAGAATCAGCGCCAACTGGCCAACATCTTCACCATTTTGGACCGCAGTAATAACCTGACCAACCACCAGGGGCTGAGCCAAGCTGACTACCGCCCCGATCAAAGAAAGTATCACTGCGACAACTAGTGCGGCTTTGTGTTCAAACAGGTAAGGAGTTAGCTGATTGAACTTTGCTTTCGGCCCAGTGTCTTTTGGGCTTAGATTTCTTCCTCTGCCGGACATGCTCACTTCTTAGACACCCTCAATCATTGGATCACCGTAGATAGCTTCATTCAGAAGATAGTTGATTTCTTGCAGCGACAGGGCCTCGGTGTAAGCGGTGTTTTTGAAGAACCTTGAATAGTCAACACTCTCGAGCGCCTTAAGAGCCTGGGGGTGGTGAAGTTTCAAAAACATCTGGGTAGTGTTTGGGACTTTCTCAAAGTCAGTCTTCACTTTTCCACAGCCATATCCAAAAATCGTCAACGAAACATCTGCCTGGTCAGGGGAGACTTTCTCAATGATGCCTTTATCGGCTACTTTCACCAACTGTCTTGTGTTGCACGCTTTTTTCCAAATTTGAAAACAAGTGGCCAGATGCGACTTGTTTGAAAGGGCTTCGTCGCTCGCATTCACGTAATCAATATCAAGATCACCATCAAAGACTAATTCAAACCGTAAGTCGAGACGGTTAGTTACTGACCACTTACGCCAGGACCTAGGGACAATAAAACAAATGGCATCGCTCAAATTAGCAGC
>JBIIXH010000038.1:0-7485 GCA_044338475.1 Rhodoluna sp. | reverse complement strand
GAATCTAGTGATTTTGATTCAAGTGATCTTTATGAAGTCATGAAAAAGGCCGTAGCCGAATCTGACTGACCATTAGTGGTCTATTTGTGAGAGAATTGGGCACATGTTGAGATGGCTAACAGCGGGTGAGTCCCATGGACCTGAGCTGGTCGCCATCCTTGAAGGAATGCCAGCAGGTGTTGCTGTCAATACATCCGACATTCAAGACGCTCTAGCAAGGCGCAGACTCGGTTACGGTCGCGGAGCTCGCATGAAATTCGAGCAAGACCAAGTTCAAATTAGTGGTGGTGTTAGACACGGGCTTACCCAAGGCGGACCAGTCGCGATAACCATTCAAAACACCGAGTGGCCTAAGTGGGAGCAAATAATGTCTCCAGACCCCGTTGACGCCTCGGAGCTAACGGGTGCGAGAGCTGAAGCGTTAACTAGACCTAGGCCAGGTCATGCGGACTTCACGGGCATGCAGAAGTTCGGCTTCCAAGACTCCAGACCTGTTCTAGAACGTGCCTCGGCCAGAGAAACAGCAGCGAGAGTCGCTCTGGGAGAGGTAGCTGCAAGGTTTCTTTCCCAGCTAGGCGTTGAACTAGTAACCCATACTGTTGCTATTGGAAAGACCTCATCTTCTTCCTCTGCACTACCTAAACCTTCCGACCTTGATTACCTGGACGAGGACCTGGTTCGCTGTTTCGATAAGGCCGTTTCCGATCAGATGATCGCAGAAATTGATGACTGTCACAGTAGCGGTGACACTCTTGGTGGAGTCGTTGAAACTTTGGTTTACGGCTTACCTCCTGGGGTCGGAAGTTACGTTCATTGGGATCGAAAACTTGACTCGCAGTTAGCCGGTGCCCTGATGGGCATCCAGGCAATCAAGGGCGTTGAGATCGGTGACGGTTTTGAAACTGCCAGACGCAGGGGATCCGAGGCTCACGATGAGATCAAACGCGATGATGCTGGTCTGGTAAAACGAGCAACGGGAAGAGCTGGGGGAATCGAAGGAGGCATGTCAACCGGGGAGGTTCTTAGAGTCCGTGCTGCGATGAAGCCAATTTCAACCGTTCCTAAGGCACTTGCAACAATCGATGTGTCAACGGGAGAAGCTACCAAGGCTCATCATCAAAGATCCGATGTTTGTGCGGTGCCAGCTGCTGGAATAGTTGCAGAGGCGATGGTTGCCTTGGTTCTAGCCAACGCAATGCTTGAGAAGTTCGGTGGAGATTCTATCTCCGAAACAAAGCGAAACATGGAAAGCTTCCTCGATTCAATTCCTGATGCAATGAAATCCGCCGGTAGCTAGTGAAGGAACCGATTGTTCTGGTGGGGCCAATGGGTGTTGGAAAAACCACGGTTGGAAAAAAGCTTGCCAAGGAGCTAGAGACAAGTTTTGTTGACACGGACAACGTGATAGTCGCAAGTCACGGCTCTATTGATCTGCTCTTTGCTGAACTAGGCGAATCAGGTTTTCGTTTGATCGAATCCGAAGTTCTCGCCAGCTGTCTTTCAGGTACTGGTGTGGTTGCTACAGGCGGGGGAGTGGTCACTATCCCAGCTAACCGAGAGCTCCTGTCGAACCACAGCGTGATCTACCTTTCAACCGATGGGAAACACATTCCAGCTCGAGTTAGTAAAAGAAGCAGACCCCTTCTAGCAAGTGGGGAATCGACCTGGGAGAGTATCTACGATAAGCGCAAACCTTTGTATTCAGAAGTTGCAAGCGCGGAGGTCGATACCAGCGGTAAGTCACTATCTGAAATTGTCGCTGAAGTCGCCATGATTGTGAGAAATCAATGAGCGTAGAATCCCGGATTCAGGTTGGGGCACTAGAACCTTATGAAGTGCTGGTTGGAAGAAACCTGCTAGATGATGTGCCAATGTATCTTTCAGGAGCAAGGAAGGTTCTCATCATCCACCCTGTTGGCCTATCCGTGAGCGCCGAAACTCTCCGAGATTCCTTGGCAGAAAAGGGATTCGAATCTGTTCTGGCTGGTGTTCCAGATGGCGAGGACTCTAAAAGAATTGAGGTTGCGGCTTTTTGCTGGGGCATCCTCGGAAAGTCAGAGTTTTCTAGAACCGACATGATTATCGGATTCGGAGGCGGAACAGTTACAGACCTTGCCGGTTTTGTTGCTGCGACATGGCTCCGAGGTGTTGGTGTTGTGCAAATTCCGACAACTTTATTGGCAATGGTTGATGCGGCAGTGGGTGGGAAAACAGGTGTGAACACCAGCGAGGGTAAGAACCTTGTCGGAGTCTTTCATTCTCCAAAGGCTGTATTGGTTGACCTGGACACACTTGAAAGCCTCCCGAGGAATGAACTCCTTGCTGGCTTCGCTGAGGTTGTTAAGTGTGGCTTCATAAGTGACACTTCAATACTTGAAACCATCGAGAAGGATGTCTCGGAGGCCACCAGAATCGGATCCTCTTCTTTTGCTGATCTAATCACTCGCGCAATCAAGGTTAAGGCAGCGGTCGTAGATGAGGACTTTCGTGAGCAGGGTCTTAGGGAAATCTTAAACTACGGGCACACGCTTGGTCATGCGATCGAGCTCGCTGAACGGTATAAGTGGCGTCATGGAGCGGCCATCTCAATAGGTATGGTTTTTGTCGCAGAGCTCGCTCACCTTAACGGACGTCTCTCGAGCTCTGACGTCCAGCGCCACCGTGACATTTTTTCAAGCCTTGGGCTACCGGTTTCATACCCTGGCGATAAGTGGCCACAGCTACTGGCTAACATGCGTATTGACAAGAAGTCACGAGCGGGAAGCCTTCGTTTTGTTGTATTGGACCAAATTGGCAAGCCGACGATCATGCACTCTCCAACTGATGAGATATTGTTTACTGCCTTCCAAGAGATAGCTCAGTAGGCTGTACTCATGAGATCAGTATTGGTTCTTAATGGACCGAACTTACAACGTCTTGGTTCGCGCGAACCTGAGATTTACGGACAGCTCGATTATTCCTCGCTTGTATCAACTCTTGAGAAGGAGGGTGCGAGCTTGGGATTGAGCGTAACCGTTAGGCAATCTGATAGCGAGAGCGAGCTAATCTCTTGGCTACACGAAGCTACCGATAGTGGTGTCGATGTTGTTTTCAATCCAGCGGCCTTCACCCATTACTCCTACGCCATTGCTGACGCGTGTAAGGTTCTTACGACCTCAGGCCCAAGATTGATCGAAGTGCATATCTCAAATCCGCACGCAAGGGAAGAGTTTCGGAGAAACAGCGTGATTACGCCTTCCGCAACTGGGGTTATTGCAGGATTCGGATTTGATTCATACCTTCTGGCCCTTAGACAGCTTTCTGCCTAAACGCTAGACTCGGTTAGTAAACCCAACAAACAAGGATCGAGCGAGCACGACCATGGCAACATCAAATGACCTCAAAAACGGATTAGTTCTAAACATCGACGGACAACTCTGGACTGTAATCGAGTTTCAGCATGTCAAGCCAGGTAAGGGACCTGCCTTCGTGAGATCCAAGCTAAAAAATGTACTAACCGGCAAGGTTGTCGAAAGAACTTTCAACGCGGGTGTCAAGGTGGAAACAGCAAGCGTTGACAAGCGCGAGATGAACTACTTGTATAACGATGGCTCAGGCTACGTGTTCATGGACAACCAGAACTACGAGCAGATGACACTCACTAATGAGATAGTCGGCGAAGCCAAGGACTACCTGCTCGAGAATCAGGAAGCAATTGTTGCCGTTTATGAGGGCAATCCAATCTATGTTGAACTTCCGGCCTCAGTGGTTCTGGAGATCACTTTTACCGAACCTGGTCTCCAAGGAGACCGCTCGAGCGGCGGAACCAAACCGGCAACCGTGGAAACCGGCTTACAGATTCAGGTCCCTCTTTTCATCGAGCAGAACACCAAGGTGCGCGTTGATACGCGAACTGGTGAATACCTCGGTCGAGTTACCGATTAGCAAGTGAGCTCTCGGACTAAATCAAGAAAGATGGCACTGGATGCCATCTTCGCGGCCGACCTTAGGAAGATCAATCCAGAGATCCTTCTTGATGTTTCGGCAGATCAGCAACAGGATCGTCAAAACCAAGAGGAAATCGTTGGTTACGCCAGGCAGATCGTTGCTGGGGTTGTATCAAGCTTTGCTGAGATAGACGATCGAATCGAAGCCTTCTCTCACAAGTGGTCCGTCGAGAGGATGCCTGCAGTAGACAGAGCAATTCTCAGGGTTGCAGTCTGGGAAATCTTGTTCAACGATGAAGTTCCAGACGCTGTGGCCATTTCGGAAGCCGTAGCACTTGCCGGAGAGCTATCTACCGATGGGTCTGGCACTTTTGTGAACGGACTTCTGGGTGCAATAGCTGGCACAAAATCCGCCAAGTGATGTAAGGTAATAGTCGTAAACATCCTTTAATAATCGTTCTGTGAGGCGAAGAAGGAGGTCGGCGTTGTCCAAACGCACTGTCCTTAGCTCTGACGACATTCGTCGGGCCATTACTCGTATCTCACACGAGATTCTTGAACAAAATCGCGGAACTGAAGATCTACTGCTGCTTGGCATTCCCACGAGGGGAATTCAAATCGCTAACCGCATAGCGGAAGTAATCAAAGAACATTCCGGCTCGGACGTGTCCGCTGGGTCTATCGATGTCACGATGTACCGAGATGATCTCGCAGATCAACCAACTCGAGCAGTTGGCGTAACAAAGATTCCAAAAGCTGGGGTTTCAGGCAAGACCGTTGTGCTCGTGGATGATGTCCTTTTTAGCGGACGCACCATACGAGCTGCTCTTGATGCCTTGAATGATCACGGTCGCCCAGCAGCCGTGCGCCTAGCTGTTCTGGTGGACCGTGGTCATCGTCAGCTGCCAATTCGAGCAGATTACGTCGGGAAGAATTTGCCGACGGCACTCAGCGAAAGGATTTCGGTAAGACTTTCTGAGGTTGACGGAATTGATGAGGTGGTGATTCAAGATTGAAGAACCTACTTTCCGCATCTGATCTATCGAAAGCCCAGATAATTTCGCTGCTTGACCTCGCGCATGAGATGTCGGATGTTAACGATCGGGAAATCAAGAAGCTTCCAACATTACGTGGCAAGACCGTTGTCAATCTATTCTTTGAGGACTCGACTCGCACCAGAATATCTTTTGAGCTCGCCGCAAAGAGGCTTTCTGCGGATGTCATCAACTTCACAGCCAAGGGTTCTTCAGTCTCAAAGGGGGAGTCCCTGAAGGACACCGCTCAGACCCTAGAGGCGATGGGTGCCGACGCCATTGTCTTGCGTCACGGTTCTAGCGGTTCTGCGCACCGCCTTGCACATTCTGGCTGGGTGGATTCAGTAGTTATTAACGCGGGAGATGGCTCTCATGAGCATCCAACTCAAGCCCTTCTGGACGCCATGACTATTCGAGAGAGCCTGGTTGAGAATCCCATAGGGTCCGACTTGTCTGGAACAAAGGTATTAATTGTCGGTGACATTTCGCACTCAAGGGTCGCCCGGTCCAATTTGATTCTTCTCAAAGAGCTTGGAGCCACCGTTGCAACCTGCGGCCCGGCAACACTTGTTCCAAGATCACTTGAACCAGCTGGAGGAATTTTCTACTCGCTTGATCGCGCTATCGATGAGTTCGAACCCGACTTTGTTCTAATGCTAAGAATTCAGAATGAAAGAATGGAAGCATCCTTTTTTCCCACCGAGCGAGAGTATTCAAGAATCTGGGGAATGAACATCGAACGGTTGGCCAGGCTCAAGCAACAAGCGCTTATTTTGCACCCTGGGCCCATGAACCGAGGTCTTGAGATTGATGCTGCCAGTGCTGATAGCGACAAATCGAGAATTTTGAATCAGGTCAGTAATGGAGTTTCTATCCGTATGGCGGTGCTTTTCCAGCTGCTATCGGGAGATAAGGAGACAGCATGAACTACGTCCTTTTGAACGCAACTGACACCAAGGGTCAAGTTGTCGAGGTGATAATCGAATCAGGCCGAGTAGTCACCTCCAAAACCAAAGGGGTTGAGCACCAGATTGTTGACTGTGCCGGCTTGCACGTTCTGCCCGGCTTCGTGGATCTACATACACATCTTCGAGAGCCAGGTTTTGAAAACAGCGAGACGATTGAAACTGGGTCAATCTCTGCTGCCGCTGGTGGATACACAGCTGTACATGCAATGGCGAATACGTTTCCCGTTGCTGATACTGCTGGGGTTGTAGAGCAGGTTCTACGTACCGGCGAACGTGTTGGCTTGGTCCATGTTCAGCCAATAGGAGCGGTAACTGTTGGTCTGGCGGGAACTCAGCTAGCCGAGCTTGGAGCCATGCACGATTCTGAAGCTCGTGTGAGAATCTTCAGCGATGACGGGAACTGCGTACATGACCCAATGCTCATGCGTAGAGCTCTTGAGTACGTAAAGGGCTTCGATGGGATTATTGCCCAGCACGCTCAGGACCCAAGGCTCACCAAGAATTCTCAGATGAACGAAGGGGAAGTTTCTTCACGTCTAGGACTAGCCGGCTGGCCAGCACTTGCCGAAGAGTCAATCATCGCGCGCGACATCATGCTGACCGAGCTCACCGCCTCAAGGCTGCACGTATGCCACGTTTCGACCAGGCGCTCAGCTGAGCTAATCAGAGAAGCAAAGGCGAGAGGAGTAAACATCACAGCAGAGGTAACCCCTCACCACTTGTTACTGACCGAGGATTTGGCAGAGAGTTACGATCCGGTATACAAAGTGAATCCTCCTCTTAGAAAAGCAGATGATGTGAAAGCACTTCGGGAGGCTTTGGTGGACGGGACAATCGATGTCATAGCAACAGACCACGCCCCGCATCCGAAGGAGTCTAAGGACACTGATTGGTCAAGTGCGGCCTTCGGAATGGTTGGTCTTGAGTTTGCTTACGCAATCGCGCAGGCTGTTCTGATTGATTCCGGTGCTTCTAACCTCGAGCGCTTAGCCGCAGTTATGTCTTTTAACGCCTCGACGATCTCTGGGCTCGATAGTCAAGGAAGGTATCTTGAGCCTGGGAGTGTGGCGAATCTGGCCTTTGTGAATCTTGGATCTGATTGGTTGGCTAACGCCAAGACTCACTCAAAGAGCTTAAACAACCCGTATGCGGGCTTGCAATTCAAGGGTCGCGTCGTGCATACGATTTATGGCGGAGAATTCTCTATGAGAGATGAAGTCGTAAGGGGTGTTGTTAAGAGTGCTTGAGCTCTATCAAGTTGGACTAATTGCTATCGCAATCCTGATTGCGTTCATCTGGCTGGCAGCTCGCGGCTGGGGAAAAAGAGTTAGTTCTCAAAGTGTTGCTTTAGAGAAGCCATATTTCACTGACTTCAAGGATGAGGGAAGTACCGGATCCTATGTTGCAACCACCTTCGCGGATCGTCCATTAGATCGAGTATCGGCCCACGGCTTGGGTTACCCAGGCAAAGCACGCGTGTATGTCGATAGGACAGGCATTCAGATCTCGAGAACAGGGGAGAAGTGTTTTCAAATAGAAAGCTCATCCCTGCTAGGT
>JBIIXH010000127.1:0-2520 GCA_044338475.1 Rhodoluna sp. | reverse complement strand
CTTTTGGCTGCAAAGGATGAGTCCAGACCTACCTATATTCTTGGAACCCTCAAGGAGTTACTAACTGGCTACCAGCAACCGACTAAAACCAAGCGTGGTTACAAGTTAGGTAATGCCGAGGTAGAGCTACTAGGGCAAAAGGTTTTGGTGAGCTTTGGAGACCCGAAGTCATTGGAAGCTCTAAAGTGTGCCTGTTTGACCATCTGGGATAGCGGGCAACCGATTCATACCCTCGATGTTGAGTCAGCGTTATACGAATAAGCTAGGAACAAAGGAAAGGTAATCATGTCAGAGCTATTGGATGAACTTGCAGTTGAGATTTCCAGCGCCCGTGAATTGCCCCTTTCAGAGCAGCCTGCTGCCTTCGAAGCCATCAGAGCCAAGCTCGAAGCCATGATTTCTGACAACAGGCCGCAAGAAACTGAGTAATCTTCGAATCGATTCTCACCTTGTAAACATTGGGCTTGCAAGATCCAGAGGTCACGCTGCTGACCTAGTCAAGGCCCACAGGGTATTTATTGGTGAGCGCGAACTAACCAAACCCAGTCAACTAGTTGATACCGAAGCGCAGATAATTGTCATTGCGGCAGACGAGTATGTCTCCAGGGCAGGTCTCAAGCTAAAAGGTGCTCTTGATAAATTTGCCGAAATAGATGTAGTTGGCAAGAGTGCGCTGGATGTTGGCGCCTCCACGGGAGGCTTTACCGATGTATTGCTTCGTCACGGTGCTAGCCGGGTTGTGGCAATTGATGTAGGTCATGACCAATTAGCGCCTGAACTACAAACAAACCCAAGGGTGCTCTCTTTTGAGGGAATCAATGCCCGTGAGGTCACAATGGCTGAACTTCGTGAGCTAACCGGAATAACCGATCTGGAGTTCCAGCTGGTGGTTGCGGATCTCTCCTTTATATCGGTCACCTTGGTGTTGCCAGCTCTAGTAAAGGTCGCTCCAAATGCTGATTTTGTACTACTTATAAAGCCCCAGTTTGAGGTCGGTAAGCAGTCACTATCGGCCTCTGGAATAGTGTCCGATCATAGGCTTCGGGCCCAAGCCATCAAGCAGGTTGTGGATTGTTGTAACGAGCTAGGTCTTGGGGTGCTTGGATTGGAGCGTTCGGAGCTACCTGGCACCCACGGGAACATCGAGTATCTAATCTGGGTTGCTAGTTCCGAGCGACCAAATCAGTCAAAATGGACTGAGAGAATTGACAAACTAGCCAGGGAGGGAAAATGAGCGAACAACGCCTAGTTCTGCTGGTTTCCCATACCGCTCGCGAGGAAGCCATAGTCGCGACCCTAGAATCCGCGTCAGCACTTGTGGCTGTGGGAATCACTCCAGTTATGACAAGTGAACAACTTACCGAAACCAAGAAAGTTGCTTCCGGTGAGGCAGCAAAAACCATGGAAAAAGTTCTAGAACTTGGATCCGAAGTCAGTGAAGCGGATCTAGAGCTAGCGGTAGTTCTTGGCGGAGATGGAACCATCTTGAAAGCTGCTGAAATCGTTCGCGAATCTCAGACACCGCTACTTGGCATCAACTTAGGTCACGTTGGCTTTCTTGCCGAGAGCGAGAAAAACGAGATTGGCTCCACCATCGAACGAGTGGCCAAACGCGATTACATGGTCAAGGAGCGGCTAACCCTCGATGTCATCGTTTTACTAGAAGGTAAAGAGGTCTACCGCAGCTGGGCCCTAAACGAGGCAGCTGTTGAGAAAAGCGCTCGCGAGAAGATGCTCGAGGTGGTTGTTGAAATAGACGGCAGACCGCTTTCAAGCTTTGGTTGCGATGGCATCGTGATGTCTACACCAACTGGCTCGACTGCCTACGCATTTTCTGCTGGAGGGCCCGTAGTTTGGCCATCGGTTGATGCACTACTGCTTGTTCCACTAAGCGCTCATGCTCTATTTTCTAGACCCTTAGTAATAAACCCGGGATCATTTCTAGCTGTTGAAGTATTGCAACGATCTCCTGGTAACGGTGTGCTGTGGTGCGATGGTAGGAGAACTACCGATCTTCCCGCAGGTGCCAGGGTTGAGGTAAGAAAGTCTGACAAATCCGTAAAGCTTGCAAGATTACGCCAGGGCCCATTTACAAACCGCTTGGTAAAGAAGTTCTCTTTGCCAGTTGAAGGTTGGCGTGGACCGGATTCAAAAAAGGATTAGCTCGTGATCGAAGAGATTCTCATTCGCGACCTCGGGGTCATTAGCGAAGCAAAATTAGAATTTGGGCCAGGCCTGACAGTTCTCACAGGCGAAACCGGTGCGGGAAAGACTATGGTGCTAAATGCACTTGGTCTATTACTTGGCGAGCGAAGCGATTCTTCCGCTATCCGCAAAGGACAAGAGCAAGCCTTCGTTGAAGGCAGATGGCTGCTTGCCGATTCAGCCTTGAAGAGAATTCGCGAACTAGGGATTGAACTCGACGATCAAGAGCTTCTAGTAAATCGCTCTGTGTCTTCAGAAGGCAGATCACGCGCTGCACTTTCAGGAAAGTCTGTTCCGGTTGGAATCTTGTCTGAA
>JBIIXH010000023.1:0-10213 GCA_044338475.1 Rhodoluna sp. | reverse complement strand
AAGAAGACTGCAGCTAAGAAGCCAGCAGCGAAGAAGACTGCAGCAAAGCGCAAGCCAGCTGCTAAAAAAGCAGTAGCAGCGAAGAAGCCAGCAGCTCGTAAGACTGCAAAGCGTAAGCCAGCTGCAAAAAAGAAGTAATTTCTTTTTTTAGCGAAAAACCCCACTCTTCGGAGTGGGGTTTTTCATTTCACTAATGTTTATAGAAACTCTTGCTCTGGTTAGTTGTCTTTTGAAATAACCCAGCGAACTGAAGAATTCAAGTCTGGATACTTGAATCGAAAGCCAGCAGCCAGGAGTTTATTGGCGGTCATCTTCTGGCTCACCAAAAGTAGCTCCCTAGCGGCCTCCCCAATGAAGGCATTCATTGCCCAGGCTGGGACTCGAAGCCAGGTTGGGCGGCCAAGCTGATCACCAAGGGACTTGATCATCTGCTCGCAAGTGGCCGGTTCCGGGGCCGTTAAGTTAAAGGGCCCGTGAGCAGTTGGTGTGTTGATCAGGTGAATGATTGCAGCTGCTTCATCAACTAGGTTGATCCAAGCCCACCACTGTTTACCGGTTCCCAAAGCTCCACCCAAGCCAAGTTTGATAATTGGCAAGAGCTTCCCCAAAGCTCCAAGCTTTCGACTCATGACTAGGGTGGTTCGGACCAGAACAACTCTGGTTCTTGCTTTGTGAGCCTCTAGCTCCCAGTCGTTGGCAAGATCTGAGAGGAATCCCTCACCTTTGGGACTGTCCTCAGTTAGCCAAAGGTTGCCACCTTCGCCATAAAAGCCGGAGGCCGAACCACTAATTAGAACTCTCGGTGTCTTCTTGGCGGAATTGATAGCTGTAACGAGAGTCTTGGTTGAGTTGATTCTTGAGTCAACTATTTCTTGCTTGTATCGCTTGGTCCAAGGAATCCTGCCCGTGGTCGCGCCAGCTAAGTTCACAACAGCGTCGATAGATTCCATGACTTGCGGGTCTAGCTCTAATCGAGCAGGGTTCCAGCTGATTTCATCGCTGGCTTTGGCTTTGCGGCGCACTAACTTCAACGGCTCATGACCAGCTGCTTTTAGTTGGCCGTATAGCTCTGTGCCAACAAGGCCGCTTGCTCCCGAAATAAGAACTCTCATAGTTTCTCCAGATTGTGAATTGAAGCTTATAAGTTCAAGACTCTCATAGAATTAGTCGAGAAATACAATCGGCCCAGTGGGCCCAATGAAAATGAGGTTTTTGTGCAAGAAGCAGTCATGATTGTCGAGCCTTGGGTTTGGTATCTATCAATTGGAATTATCAGCCTTGTAATCTTGGTGGACCTTATCTTCCAGATACTAAAACCCCACGAGCCGACTTTCAAGGAATCAGCTATTCAGTCCACTATCTATGTTGGGCTAGCACTGATGTTTACCTTCCTAGTGACCGAGGTTTGGGGCTCCCGTTTTGGAGGGGAATACCTGGCCGGGTTCATTACTGAAAAGTCCCTATCCGTGGACAATCTCTTTGTATTTTTGGTGATTTTTACCAAATTCGCAGTCCCCAGAAAGCTTCAGAGCGAGGCTCTTCTAGTAGGGATCATCCTTGCCCTAGTTCTTAGGGGAATCTTCATTTACCTTGGCGCCGCAGCCATTGAGAACTTCAGCTGGGTTTTCTATATCTTCGGTTTCTTCCTGCTCTACACCGCAGCCCTTCTTATCTGGGACACCCTAAAGGACGATCACGCGGACAAGGTGCCTGGCGGTAAAGTTGTGGCTTTCATGAAGCGTCACCTGAACTCTGTTGACGAGTACCACGGCACCAAGCTAACAATCATCCAGAATGGAAAACGCTACGTCACCCCGTTACTGTTTGTGATGATTGCAATCGGATTGACTGACTTGCTCTTTGCATTGGATTCAATTCCAGCCGTATACGGTCTGACCAAGGAGCCGTACATTGTGTTCATGGCAAACGCCTTCGCCCTTCTAGGGCTAAGACAGCTTTACTTCTTGTTGAGCGGCCTGATGGAACGCCTAAAGTATCTCGGAGTCGGACTCTCAATTATTCTTGCCTGGATTGGTGTGAAGCTAGTTATTCACGCTCTACACAAGAACGAGCTTCCGTTTATAAACGGCGGCGAATATGTAAAAGCTGTTCCTGAAATCTCAACTGAGCTTTCCCTTGGAGTTATCGTCACAACACTGGTAATCACAACCGTGGTGAGCTTGATTGCAACCGGTCGCGATAAAGGCTCAAAGAAGAAGAAAACAGCCAAGAAATAGATCTAGGAACTAAAAGGTCCAAACACTGGATTCCAAGCTTGGATAGTTCTTGAGCCAATGCATCCCGCAATGTCGAATGGATCGTTATCCAGAAGCTTGGCTAGCTCTTCGACAGATTCGCTTCTAAAAATTAGAAGCGCCTCAGACGTGTCCACCATTGGTCCAGAGGCGAGAAGAATATTCTTGTCCAGTAGTTCTGCGAGCCAGACCCTATGGATGGGCCTGATTTCATCAACCTGGCTAGCGGGGGCTGTGTAAAGATAAGTGACTGCGAAGATGGTCATTTTTCAATCCTCTTTGCTGTCCGGCCAATTGCCACTGCCTGACCCCAATCCTACTTTGGGTGAAACTAGATCCAGCTGGGAAGCCACATCCGAAGCTGCCACTGGTCAAAAGGAACCAGCAATCCAATGTTTATGGGCAAGAAAAACAGCGATAGCGCTGTTGCCAAAGCAAAGAATCCGAGAACTAGCCCCAAAGCAAGCTTGGGGCTGGTTCCAGCTATAGCTCGATAGAGAATCTGTAACCCAAGAACCAGGGCCAAGATCATCCATGGCTGAAAGCTCACGGAATAGAAATGGAAAACTGTTCGTTCCGAGATCGCTAACCAAGGAAGATACAAAGCGCCAACACCTAGAAGAATCAACCCGACGATTCGCTCGCGACTTCTGATGTATCTAATAACCAAGAATGCGATTGCTGCCGTTGCGGAAAACCAGATCAAGGGATTACCCAAAGCGGTGATTGCCGAAGAGCAGGTTTCGCTCTCGCAACCCATTTGCCCGAGAACGTAGGTCTCATAGAAGAAGGCGGTGGGCCTGAATCCAAGCAGCCAAGTTATTGGGTGTGATTGATAGGAGTGCTCAGCCGAAAGGTTGATGTGAAAGCCATAAATCACTTGGTGGTAGTTCCAAAGCGACTGAGCCCAGTTTGGTAGCGCCCCAAAAATACCAGGAAGAGAATTATCAGGCGCCCAGTTTCGCGAATAGCCGTCAGAGGTGTTGATCCAACCAATCCAACTGAAGATGTAAGTTGCGATACTGATTGGAATCAGGGTGAAAAACGAGATTGCACCTTGGGCGAAAAGCCCGCGAGTAACCCAAGACTTTTCACCAGAGTTCTTGCGAAGCATAAGCTCCGAAAACACCACATACAAACCGATTCCGGCCAGAAGGTAAAGCCCAGACCACTTGATGGCAGCAGCAGCACCGAGAGTGATTCCCGTTAGGACCAACCAGGGTCTAAACCAAACCAACGTATTTTTGCCAGCCTGAATTGAGTAAGCGATCCTGACCCTCGACTGCTTGTTGTCAATCAGGAAAAAGAAGAATCCCAGCAGCAGGAAAAAAGTAAGTGGAGCGTCCAACAACGCTGTCCGGGACATCGTTATTGCTAAGCCATCTATGGCCAGCAAGAAGCCTGCCGCCAGGGCCAGCTTGGTGGAGCGAAAGAGCTTGAAAGCAACCAGCATCAAAAGCGCAACTGTTGCAATTCCAAGGACTGCACTGGAGATACGCCACCCGGCTGCGTTTTCTGGACCAAGTAACCACATTCCCGAGGCAATCAGCCACTTTCCAAAGGGTGGGTGGACCACAAAAGCCGGTTCGCTCAGATAGCCAAATACTTCACCAGATTCAAAGGTTGGGTTAGCTCCTTCGGGCCAGTTTTTCTCGTGTCCTTCCTGGGACAGTGAAAGGGCATCTTTGACGTAATAGGTTTCATCAAAAACTAACCGTTGCGGGACGTGTAAGTTCCATAGCCTAGTTGCGCCAGCAATCGCTAGGACAAGAATGTACCCTAGGTATTCAAGTGCCGGAGTGCGTTTACGCAAATGCTTCATACGCCCATGCTAATCAAGACCGCGCCTTGGTATCTGACACAATGAAGTGGTGCTCATTCTGGCTGGAACCCCTATCGGTAACATAGGCGACGCCTCTCAAAGGCTCATAACGACCTTGCAAGAAGCCACCGTTGTAGCAGCCGAAGACACCAGAACTTTATTGAAGCTAGCCAATCACCTAGGAATCAAACTGAATGCCGAACTTATTAGCCTGAACGAACACAACGAATTGCAGAAACTCGATCGACTTGTCGCGCTTGCCTCCACTAGCAATCTGGTTTTGGTAAGCGATGCAGGAATGCCCACCATTAGCGATCCAGGTTTCGCGCTGGTGCGCGCCTGCAGCGAGCAGGGAATTGAAATCCAAGTAGTGCCAGGCCCGTCTTCGGTTATTGCCGCTCTGGCAGTTTCGGGTTTATCTACTGATCGCTTTAGCTTCGAGGGATTCATTCCTCGAAAATCTGGTGAGCGAAAGAAGTTCTTCCAGAAGCTCGCTTCTGAAGAACGCACCATGATCTTCTTTGAGTCTCCCCACCGAATATCCGAGAGCCTTGAAGATGCGGCTGAGATTTTCGGTGGTCAAAGAAGAGCGTCATTGTCTAGGGAGCTGACTAAAAAATTCGAAGAAACCCTACGGGGAACTTTGACTGAGTTGACCGAGCTCGCTCAAGACCTAAAAGGAGAGATGGTCCTAGTTGTTGCAGGTGCGGAGCAAACCCCAGCTTCAGCTGAGGAGCTGGTAGAGAAGGTCTTAGAGCTTCGAGCCAATGGAAGCTCACTAAAGGATGCCGCTAGGCAGATTGCCAAAGAGTTTGGGGCTTCTACTTCTGAGCTCTACGACTTAGCCCTCAAGAGCAACCGCTGAACTTAGCCCCGTTAAGCTTGTAGCTATGTCCAGTGTCAGCCCAAGCGGCAAATCGTTTTTTGTAACGACCCCAATCTTCTATGTGAACGACGCGCCTCACATTGGACACGCCTATACCGAAGTCGCAGCGGATGTTCTGGCTCGCTGGCACCGCCAAAAAGGAAGCAATTCATTCTTACTCACCGGAACTGACGAGCACGGTGAAAAGATCCTTCGAACCGCAACCGCCAATAATCAGACCCCTCAGGCCTGGGCGGACAAGCTGGTGCATGATGCCTGGTTACCCATGCTTGAGACCCTAGATATCAATAACCAGGACTTTATTAGAACTACCGAGCCACGTCACAAGAGGAACGTTCAGGCCTTCTTGCAAAACCTTTACGACAAAGGCTTCATCTACCAGGGCTCCTATGAGGGTAACTACTGCGTTGGCTGTGAAGAATTCAAGACCGATTCTGACTTAGTCGAAGGTTCTGGAGAATTTGCCAAGAAAATGGTTTGTGCTATCCACTCCAAGCCAGTTGAGCGGCTAGAGGAAACGAACTATTTTTTCAAGCTGAGCCAGTTCCAACAGCCGCTTCTTGACTACTACAAACAAAACCCCAACTTCATTCAGCCAGAAGCCGCCCGCAACGAAGTCGTTTCGTTTGTCTCAAGAGAACTTACCGATTTATCAATCTCTAGATCCAAAGACAAGTTTGACTGGGGAATCGATATCCCTTGGGACACCGACCACGTCATCTATGTCTGGTTTGACGCGTTGCTAAATTACATCACCGCCATTGGTTACAGCGAAGATGAGGCAAAGCTCAATTCTTTATGGCCGGCCTCTGTGCAGGTTGTCGGCAAGGACATATTGCGTTTTCACGCAGTGATTTGGCCTGCGATGTTGATGGCAGCCGAGCTAAAACCTGCAGAGAAAGTTTTTGCTCATGGCTGGTTGCTAGTTGGCGGCGAGAAGATGTCGAAATCAAAACTCACTGGAATCGCACCAACTCAGATAACGGATGTCTTTGGTTCAGATGCTTTTCGTTACTACTTTATGAAAGCCATTGCTTTTGGTCAGGACGGCTCCTTTTCCTGGGAAGACTTGACTGCTCGATACCAGGCGGAGCTAGCGAATGGTTTTGGCAATCTAGCTTCACGAGTTGTTGCTATGGTTCACCGTTACTTCGAAGGTGTAATTCCAGGGCCTGATTCAATAACTGACGCGGAAAAGAAGATTCAAGAAACTGCCGCGAACAGCATCCGTAGCGCGGACCTCGCCATGGATGATGTCGCCATCCAAGACGCACTGATCGCCATTTGGGAGCTCGTTGATGGGCTCAATCTCTATCTAACCGAGCAAGAGCCTTGGATTCTGGCGAAGGACGAAGCTAACCGAGCTCGCTTGGGAACAATCTTGTATACCTCGCTCGAGGGCCTCCGAACTCTAGCTGTTGCACTAACTCCTTTTATTCCCAAGGGGACAGCAAAGCTTTGGGCTTCGATTGGCCATGAGCTTGGAGAATTAGATTCACAGCCCCTTCTCGAAGCCGCCAGCTGGAACCAGCTGACAGCTGGCAAGCGCATCAACGAACTTGAGTCGCTATTTCCAAGGGTTGAGCAAGAAGAGCGAGACTAGTTCTAAAGGTGAGCGAGCACATAAGACAACGTCAGTTGCAAGAAGCTGATGGCACTAGAGCGAAGCTCAGCTATCCAGAATTACCTGAACCACTTCTTATTGGTACCTACGATAACCACACTCACCTAGAGATCGCAGATGGCGATCAGCCCATGAATTACCAGGACCACTTGGCTCTTGCTAACGAAGTCGGAATTCTAGGTGCAGTCCAAGTTGGTGTCACACTCGAGAGCTCTAGATGGAGTGCATCCGTTGCGGCAACTGAACCTCGCTTGTTGGCGGCGGTTGCGATTCATCCAAATGAAGCTGCGAGGTATGAAAGCAAGGCCGCGCTTGATTTGGACATTGATGGAATTGCCGAACTTGCGAGCCAAGAAAGAGTCCGAGCAATTGGTGAAACAGGTTTGGATTTTTTCAGGACCGAATCTGAACAGGGAAAAAGCTTTCAGCAACACTCTTTTGAAAGACACATTCAGATTGCAAAAGATTTCAACCTTGCTCTACAGATTCACGATCGTGATGCACATCAGCAAGTAGTTGAGACACTTTTGCAGCTGGGTGCTCCGAGTAAAGTTGTGTTTCACTGTTACTCGGGAGATCTTGAGCTTGCAAAAATCTGCTCGGAGCACGGTTGGTATACCTCGTTTGCTGGCAACATCACCATAAAAAGAAACCAACACCTTCGTGATTCTTTGAAATACATGCCAGTGGACAAGATTCTTGTTGAAACTGACGCGCCATTTTTGACTCCAGAGCCCCTGCGTGGCAGACCAAACGCACCATATCTGGTCCCAATTACAGTGCGATTTATGGCTGAGGAATTAGACATGGATGCAGATGAGCTTTCTGGTCAACTGGCCAAAAACACTGTGGCTGTCTATGGATCCTGGGATATCTAGTGGTCGAACTGTTAGGTGCTGGAGAGATCAGGTCCCTTGCTTCTGAACTCGATCTTCGACCAACCAAGAAACTGGGCCAAAACTTCGTCATAGACCCAAACACAATCCGCAAAATAGTCGCTGCAGCTCAACTCAGCGCTACTGACAAGGTGGTCGAGATTGGACCTGGCCTAGGCTCACTAACGCTTGGTTTGCTTGAGAAAGTGGACCAGTTGATAGCCATTGAATTTGATCAGAAGCTAGCGAGCAAGCTCATTTCGACGCTAAAGCAGAAAGCTCCTGAGAAGAGCTGTCAGATTATTCATGCTGACGCCATGGGCGTTACTCAACTAGATTTTCAGCCCGATGCACTGGTAGCCAATCTTCCATACAACATCTCAGTTCCAGTAATCCTTCACTTTCTTGAGAGCTTCCCGTCGATCTCTAAGGTCCTAGTCTTAGTCCAGGCTGAAGTGGCAGCGCGTTTGGTTGCTGGACCTGGATCAAAGACCTATGGTTCCCCGAGTGTGAAACTAGCTTGGTACGGAAAGGCATCTGCCGCAGGGGTTGTGTCTCGCAGCATTTTTTGGCCGGTACCAAATGTGGACTCCGCGCTGGTTTATTTCGAAAAGCGCAGCACTGCACTCCCGACACAATTGAGAGCGGAAGTGTTTAGAGTTATAGACGGAGCATTTGCACAGCGTCGAAAGACTTTGCGCCAAGCCCTTGCAGCTTGGGCGGGTTCTCCTGATCTAGCAGAGCAAATTTTGGTTAAGGCCGGCGTGTCCCCACAGGCCCGTGGAGAAGAATTAAGCATTGACGATTTTATTGAGGTGGCAAAACTAAAGTGATTTTCGAGACCGACCATCGAGCCATCGAACCCACACTCGTTGGGACATCAATCATTTCCGGAAACCTAGCTCAAACTTTCAACATCTTGAAAGATCCAACCTCCTGGGGGCAAGCAGAGGCACCTAGAGTTGTTAACGCAACTGAGCATTCAAAGATTGTTTTCTCTTTCGATGGTGAAAGGAAGGCTGTTGCAAAAGTTTCTCCTTGGAACTCAAACGTCACTGAGCTAGAGCTAGTCATCAGCGGGAACTCAGCCGGCAAGGACGAGATTAAATACTGGAACAGTGTTGTTGAAATGCTTCGAAAGAGGCTGAACAATCCACCAATAGTTGTTGCCTCGAGCCCAGGCAAGGTAAATGTCTACTTCGCCGTAGGAGCGTTTCTAAAAGACGGTTTTCATGACGTGGCAAGTTGCTATCAGGCACTAAGCCTTAGGGAAAGAGTGCTTGTAGAACTTACCGGCAGCTTTTCAATTGACTTCGCGGGCCCGTTCGAGGCGGAAAGCCAATTACTTGTCCCAAGAGACAGCACCAATTTGGTTTACCAGGCAGGTGAGCAGCTCAAGGCCTTGGGGTCCTCTTTGGGATCTGACAAGGTTTCCTTCTTGATCCACAAGAGCGTTCCTATTGCTGGAGGCATGGCCGGGGGATCAGCTGATGCGGCAGCAGCTTTGGTTGCTCTAAATAGCTTGTTTGGCTCGGGACTTGAAGATCAGCTCCCGGAGGCTGCAGCCAACCTAGGTTCTGATGTCCCTTTTTCCTTGATGGGTGGAACAGCGATTGGTGTTGGAAGAGGTGAAGTTCTGACCAAGGTCCAAGACGGTCCTGCGCTTCATTGGGTCATGACTCCAAACCCAGCGGGACTTTCTACACCACAGGTATATCGTCAATTGGATGTCATGCGAGTAAATCAAGGAATCGACGTTTCGTCTCTAGAAGCTCCGCAAGTTCCTGAAGAACTCTTGGAGGCTCTTGCCTCCGGTGACGTAGTGGAAGTTGCAAAGCTGATGCACAACGATCTAGAAATCGCGGCCGTTGCAATGTTGCCAGAGCTTGCAGACACCCTGGAGGCAGGTCGCAAGGCAGGTTCTCTTCGCTCTATGGTCTCAGGATCCGGCCCAACGATTGCTCATCTTGCAAAGAATGCAATTCACGCTGAACAGATTGCGACTCGACTACATTCTGCAGGCTACCCCTCCATCGTCACTTACACTTCCAACTCCGGCACTCGGCTGGAGAAGTAGTTGGCTCATCTACTCGGGGCGGAGAAAATTAGCCTCAGCTTTGCAACAACCAGAGTCTTTGAAAACCTAACCATTGGCGTGCAAGACGGCGACCGAATTGGAATCGTTGGACGCAACGGTGATGGTAAATCAACTTTGCTAAAGCTCTTTGCGCGAATTCAGGAACCAGACTCCGGACAAATTACCAAGCGAGGTGATGTCCGAATTGGAATACTCGATCAGTTCGATCAGTTCTTGCCTTCCGAAACTATTTCTCACGTAGTCGTTGGCGACACACCTGAACACGAGTGGGCAGGAAACTCCAAGATCAGAGACATCTTCCAAGGGCTCTTGAAAGATTTTGACTTCAACCAAAAGGTCTCTGAGCTATCTGGCGGTCAGCGAAGGAGAGTGGCCCTGGCTGCCCTATTGGCAAAAGAGTGGGACATTCTGATGCTGGATGAGCCAACCAACCACTTGGACATAGAAGGCGTGGCCTGGCTAGCCCAGCATCTAAAGACCCGCTGGGGTAAGGCAACGGGCGGTTTGCTAGTTGTTACCCACGATCGCTGGTTCCTAGACGAGGTTTGTAATCTCACTTGGGAAGTTCACGATGGCATCGTTGAAATCTACGACGGAGGCTACGCCTCGTACATCCTGGAGCGTAATGAGCGCGCCAGATCTCAGGCAGCTTC
>JBIIXH010000021.1:0-10331 GCA_044338475.1 Rhodoluna sp. | reverse complement strand
TCGCTAGCTATGATTTGTCTATAACCAGTTGATTTGAAGGGAACCCTAATGTTCAAAACCGCCGCAGAAGTAGTCAAATACATCAAAGACCACGACGTAAAGTTCCTAGACGTGCGTTTCACCGATCTGCCGGGTGTTCAGCAACACTTCAACTTGCCAGCAGCGATGATTGATGAGCAGTTCTTTGTGGATGGGCAACTCTTTGACGGCTCTTCCATCCGTGGCTTCGCTTCAATTCATGAATCCGACATGCAGCTGATTCCCGATGTTACAACTGCGTTTTTAGATGCCTTCCGCGTCGAGAAGACAATCAACATGGTTTTCGACATTTACAACCCACGTACCGGAGAGATTTACAGCCGTGACCCACGCCAGGTTGCCAAGAAGGCACAGGCCTACCTTTCAACCACCGGAATCGCAGACACAGCGTTTTTCGCACCAGAGGCGGAGTTCTTCATCTTTGATGACGTTCGTTACGAAGTAAAAGCCAACACCGCTTACCACTTCATTGACAGCTCAGAAGCTGCTTGGAACTCAGGACGCGAAGAAGCGGGTGGAAACCTTGCTAACAAGACTCCATACAAGGGAGGCTACTTCCCGGTATCCCCCGTTGACCAGCATGCAGATATTCGCGACCAGATTGTTCTTGAGCTCGAGGCTGCAGGTCTTTCTGTAGAGCGAAGCCACCATGAGGTTGGAACTGCCGGTCAGGGTGAAATCAACTACCGCTTTGACACCCTGCTTCACGCTGGTGATGACATCTTGAAGTTCAAATACATTGTCAAAAACGTAGCTCACTCTTTTGGCAAGACTGCAACTTTCATGCCTAAGCCGCTATTTGGCGACAACGGATCAGGTATGCACGTTCATCAGTCGCTCTGGAAAGATGGCAAGCCATTGTTCTATGACGAAAGCGGCTATGGAGGCCTAAGCGACATGGCTCGTTGGTACATCGGTGGAATTCTAAAGCACGCACCAAGCTTGCTTGCTTTCACAAACCCAAGCGTGAACTCCTACCACCGACTAGTTCCTGGTTTCGAAGCTCCAGTAAACCTCGTTTACTCTGCTGGAAACAGGTCTGCGGCAATTCGCATCCCGCTTACCGGAACCAACCCGAAGGCAAAGCGCATCGAGTTCCGCGCACCGGATGCCTCGGCAAACCCCTACCTGGCTTTCGCGGCAATGCTGATGGCAGGTCTTGATGGAATCAAGAACCGAATTGAGCCACACGAGCCAGTAGACAAAGACCTATACGAACTTCCACCTGAAGAAGCGAAGCTAATCCCTCAGGTTCCTGGATCATTAGAAGAAGTTCTCAAGGCTCTAGAGGCTGATCACGATTACCTACTTGAGGGTGATGTGTTTACTAAAGACCTAATTGAGACCTGGATCTCATACAAGAGAGAAAAAGAGATTGCTCCTCTAGCGCTGCGTCCACACCCTTACGAGTTTGAGCTTTACTACGGCGTCTAGTCGTAGAAAAGTTTCTCGAATACGGCTCTAGCCCTTCGGGTGGTAGCAAGATAGTCCTGCTCCAATGCTGCTGCCCCGCCACGTGGGTATCCAAGCAATCGAGCAACCGCTTCCAGCTGGCGTCGATCCGTTGGTAAGACATCTGTTCTTTTGTTTTGCGCGAGCATCACAGCGGAGCGAATCGAGGAAGCAAGCTGCCAAGCTTGCTTTAGAACAATTGCGTCCGAAGAAGCAATCAAGCTCGACGACTCCATCTGATCTAGCGCCAGCAGGGTGTGTGGGGTTTGAAGATCTGGATTGTCGTATCCATACCGAAGCTGCAGAAGCTGGACTAACCATTCAACATCGCTAATCGAACCGCGACCAAGCTTCAGGTGCCGAGCTGGATCTGCACCTAGCGGAAGCCTTTCCACCTCAACTCGTGCCTTGATGCGCCTAATCTCGGTAATTGCACTTGCCTCAATTTGCTCAGGGTATCGGTAGGCATCAATCAGCTTTGTGAAATCCTCCACCAAAGTCGAAGAGCCAGAAATGATGCGCGCCCGAAGAAGTGCCTGTGCTTCCCATGTTCCAGCCCAGCGTTTGTAATAACTTGCATAAGAGTCCATAGATCGCACGATTGGTCCGTTTTTACCTTCAGGGCGAAGGTCCAGATCTAATTCAAATTCAAGAATCTGATCTGAGCAGAGCCTTCGGATCTCAGAAACTAGCTCCTCAGCCTCGGTCTGGGCAATGTTGACATCAGCCACAGTGGGTTTATAAACAAACATGCAATCAGCGTCCGAACCAAATCCAAGCTCTGCACCACCAAAGCGGCCCATCGCCACAATCATCAACTCGTGGCTGAGCTTGCCCTTTTGGGCCAAAACGGACTTGGTCGCAAGTTCTTGCATGCTAACTAGGTAAGCCTGAGTTATGTCGGACAAGCCGGTTGCGGTTGATTCCAATTCAAGCTTGCCGATCACAAAACCCATAGCGACCCGGAGAGTTTCTTTCCTACGGATAGCCTTGATGCTGGCAGCTGCGGTGTCCACATCTTCATGACGAGAGATAATTGCCTGGAACTGAGCCATGAGAACATCTAGTTTTTGAGGCTCAAGCTCCTCTTCTCGGTCGAACCATGCAGCTGCCTCGGGCATTCGCTCAAATAGCGAAGTGGCTAGCTTGCTTGTTGAAAACACCTGAGTCATTCTCTTGGCGGCTCCAGAGGAGTCCCGGAGCATACGAAGATACCAGTGCGAATCCCCAAGGTCCTCGCTCAATCTTCGAAACGCGAGCAAGGCCGCATCGGGATCGGTTCCTTCAGCAAACCACTGCAATAAAACAGGCAGCAGCTGGCGTTGAATTGAAGCTCGTCTTGAAAGGCCGTTTGTTAAAGCTGTGATGTGTGCGAGGGCGCTTCGAGGGTCTTGGAAGCCAATAGCGCCAAGTCGGTCTTGAGCCTGGCTGCTGGTGAGTTCAAGATCTTCCTGACTCAATCCGGAAACCGCGCTTAGTAGTGGTCTATAGAAAAGCTGCTGATGCAAGTCGCGAACTTCAAGCTTTACTGATTCCCACCTTGCAATTAGCTGCTCGGCACTAAGTTCCAGTGAGATTGCTCTGGCAATGGCTCGTCTTGCGGTTTCTTCACTAGGCATTAGATGCGTGCGTCTTAGTTGACTTAGCTGTATCCGGTGCTCCAGAACTCTCAAGAAGCGATAGTGATCGCTGAAACGCTTGCCATCGGATCGGGCGATGTATCCACCGGAAACCAAGGACTCTATTGCGCCAATGGTGTCTCTAGACCTTAGAGAGGCATCTGTTCTACCGTGCACGAGTTGTAGCAGTTGAACCGTGAACTCTATATCACGCAAACCACCGGGCCCAAGTTTTATCTGAGCGTCAACTTCTCCAGTAGGGATGTTGTCAGTTACCAGCTGTCTCATTCGTTGAACGGACTCAACAAAGTTGTTGCGGGCTGCTGATTCCCAAACCTTGGGTTGAGTCATAGCCAAATAATCGTTACCTAACTCGACATCTCCAGCGATTGGCCTGGCCTTCAATAAGGCTTGGAACTCCCAGCTTTCGGCCCATCTTTCGTAGTAGGTCTTATGGGACTCAAGGGAGCGAACCAGGGCTCCCGCCTTGCCCTCCGGGCGCAAGTTTGCATCCACTTGCCAAAGTGCGGGCTCCGAATCGGGTTGGTCCATAATCCGCATCATTCGACTGCAAACCTTCGTTGCGATCTCCAACGCACGATCAGCTTCAATCTCAGAAGAGGCAGGCTCTGCAACGTAAATGACATCTACGTCGGAAATGTAGTTAAGCTCCCCCGCACCACACTTTCCCATTCCAATGACGGAGATTCTTGTGTTTGCTAGGTCTTTCTTAGAAAAGTGCACAGCGTTTGACTCATCAGAAAGCTCGGCTCTTGCAAGATTCAGCCCAGCCTCGATTGCAGCCGAGGCTAAATCGGCTAGCGCCTTGGCAACTAGTCCAAGTTCGGCAACTGGGTTCGAACAGGTCACATCAAAGATTGCAATTTGAAGCAGCTTATTTCGGTAAGCGACTCGGATTGCACTAACACTCTGACTAGCATCTAGAAGTGCATGAAGCAACTGCTCAGAATTAGGTAGTGATGGCTTTCTGGAGAAGACATCCAACGAGCCTGGCTCACGTGTAAGAAACTCATAGAGGCCATGAGACGCTCCCAGAATCTTACAGAGCCTGCCAAGAGCTTCCGAGTCTTCGGTGATTGCCTTGATGCTTGCTGTGTGCTCACGAGCCAGTCGATCAATCAGTTCCAGTGATTGGTCGGGGTTTTGGGTGGCACCAAGTGGCTCTAAAAGCTCAGCTTCGCTCTTTCCGAGAATTGCAGCAACGTTAGCTAGCTTTTGCTGAGCGTGATCGAGATCAATGAAGCCAAAACCAGCAAGCTCAGATAATCCAGTGCTGCGCTCTAGGGCCATGAGCTACTAAAGAGTTTCTAGATTCCGCTTTAGCTCAAACGGGGTTACCTGGGTGCGATACGCCGCCCACTCAGCTCTCTTGTTGGCAAGAACGTGACTAAAAACCTGTTCGCCCAAGGTTTCGGCAGCCAGCTCAGACTCTTCAAATTTTCTGATGGCGTGATCTAGGGACTGTGGCAGCGGTTCAATTCCCATGGCCCGGCGCTCAGCATCAGTTAGGTTCCAGACGTTATCTTCTGTCTCAGCAGGGAGCTCATACTCGTTCTCGATACCCTTAAGTCCCGCTGCTAGCAGCAATGCGTAAGCAAGATATGGGTTAGCAGCTGAGTCGATGGCCCGATACTCAATACGTGAAGACTGTCCCTTGTCTGGTTTATACAAAGGAACACGAATGAGAGCTGATCTGTTGTTGTGACCCCAACAGACGAAGCTAGGGGCCTCTCCGCCACCCCACAGGCGCTTATAAGAGTTGACGTATTGGTTAGTAACGGCGGTTATTTCAGGAGCGTGACGCAATAGACCAGCAATAAACTGACGTCCAATTTTTGAAAGGCGATACTGTCCGCTGGCGTCAAAGAATGCATTGGTGTCACCCTCGAAAAGTGACATGTGAGTGTGCATTCCAGAACCTGGATGTTCAGTGAACGGCTTTGGCATGAAGGTGGCGTAAACGCCTTGCTCTATGGCAACTTCTTTAATGACTGTTCTAAAGGTCATGATGTTATCTGCCATGGTTAGCGCATCGGCGTAACGAAGATCAATTTCGTTTTGGCCCGGTCCACCCTCGTGGTGACTGAACTCAACCGAAATACCGAGCTGCTCGAGCATGGTTACAGCTCTGCGTCGGAAGTTGTGAGCGGTACCGCCTGGGACGTTATCGAAGTATCCGGCATTATCAACCGGAATTGGACCCTCTGGTCCGATTTGTGAAGACTTCAATAGGTAGAACTCAATCTCGGGATGGATGTAGAACGAGAATCCAAGATCGCTTGCTTTAGCCAATGCACGACGCAAAACATTTCTGGGATCGGCTGCAGCGGGCTGGCCATCGGGGGTCAAAATGTCGCAGAACATTCTGGCGGTTGGATCTACGTCTCCGCGCCAGGGAAGAATCTGGAAGGTGGATGGATCTGGCGCTGCAAGCATGTCAGCTTCATAGGCCCTGGAGAGTCCTTCGATTGCGGAGCCGTCAAAACCTAGGCCCTCGGCGAACGCACCCTCAACTTCAGCAGGCGCAACGGCAACCATCTTGAGGGTTCCCGCAACATCGGTGAACCAAAGGCGAACGAACTTAACGCCTCGCTCCTCGATTGTCCGGAGCACAAAATCGCGCTGCTTATCCATGAAAAACCTCTTCCTTGCCTGCTACTAGGCTAATGCTTATGCCCGCTCTTCGCCTAGCCATGGCCCAGATAAACCCGACCGTAGGTGACTTAGCGGGCAACAGCACACAAATTCTAGAAAAAGTCGAGCAAGCCGCAAAACTTGGAGCCCAGCTCGTGCTGTTTCCCGAGCTTGCTCTTTCTGGCTATCCAATTGAAGACCTGGCCCTTAGCCAAGACTTCCTAAAGGCCTCCGAGAAGGCCCTTGCTCAGCTCGCTAAAGATCTAGAAACAACTGGACACGCAAAAATTCGAGTGCTTGTTGGTCACCCCGCAATGGCAAAGAATCCCACCGCTTGGGCAATCGGGCAAAACTGCGCCAGTTTGCTTTTTGAAGGCAAGGTGCAGGCAAGCTATGCCAAGCATCACCTCCCTAACTATTCAGTTTTTGATGAATACCGGATTTTTGTTCCAGGAGATGAGTTGCTAACTTTTGAGCTTGAGGGTCTGCGCTTTGCGACGGTGATCTGCGAAGACATTTGGCAAACCGGAGGACCGGTTGCCCAAATAGCCAGCCACCAGGTGGATCTGACGCTAGTACTTAATGGTTCACCTTTCGAACAGTCCAAGACTGACACCAGGCTTGAGCTTGTTCAGAAGCTGGCAGCAAGTCAGTCAAGTGCTGTTGCCTATGTGAATCTCGTTGGTGGCCAAGACGATTTGGTTTTTGACGGCAACAGCTTCGTAGTAGATGCAAAAGGTAATCAAATAGCTCGGGCCAAGCAGTTTGAAAACGACCTTGTGATTGTGGAAATTGAAAGTAAGTACTCAATCAAGGCCCTGGGTGAACCAACACCAACACAAAGTGAACTAGCTCAAGTTTGGAACGCGTTGGTTTTGGGACTTAGAGACTACGTCCAAAAAAATGGATTCAAATCGGTGGTGCTTGGTCTCTCGGGAGGTATTGACTCTGCAGTCTGTGCTGCGCTTGCAGTTGATGCAATTGGGTCCAAGAATGTTTTCGGTGTTTCACTACCGAGTCAGTACTCCTCTGATCATTCGTTGTCGGATGCAGCGGAGCTTGCACAAAAAACCGGACTGAATTACACAACTGAGCCAATTGAGCCCTACGTTGAGCAGTTCGTTAGCAAGCTCAATCTAGTTGGGTTGGCAGCCGAAAACCTTCAAGCCAGAGTGCGCGCAGTAATTTTGATGGCAAAGTCAAATACAGACGGGCACTTGCTTTTATCCACCGGAAATAAGAGTGAGCTAGCTGTTGGCTACTCAACAATTTACGGAGATGCTGCTGGCGGCTTCGCACCAATCAAGGATGTTCAAAAGACACTGGTTTGGGAACTGGCAAAGTATCGGAATGAATTGGCTACAAAACAAGGCCTTACTCCCCCAATTCCGAAGTCATCAATTTCTAAGCCCCCTTCGGCTGAGCTGAGACCAGACCAGCTCGATCAGGACTCCTTGCCGGATTACGAGGTGTTAGATCGAATTCTTGAGCTACACATTGAAAACCGTCTATCTGAATCCGAGATAATCTCTCAAGGTTTGGATGCCAAAACCGTTGAGCAGGTTCTTTCCTTGGTGGCCGCCTCCGAATGGAAGAGAAGACAAAGTGCCATAGGAACAAGGATTACTAAACTGGCATTTGGGCGAGAGCGTAGAGTGCCAATTACCCGTTGGTCTAAGTAGGAGAAGTCTTGGCAAGCGAAATCAAGAAGGTTAGAACTAGCTCATTGAGCGAGCTCAAAACTAGCGGAACAAAGTTCTCTTGCCTCACAAGCTATGACGCAACAACCGCTGAGATTTTTGACCAGGCGGGCATTGAAGTAATCCTGGTTGGTGATTCCGCTGGCAATACCGTTTTGGGTCACGACAGCACTCTAGAGGTCACAATCGACGAGATGATTAGCTTCGGCAAAGCTGTTAGCTCCTCAGTAAAGAGGGCACTGGTTGTGGTGGACATGCCATTTGGTTCCTATGAAGTTTCTGCCGAGCAGGCTCTTGCAAACGCAATCACCATCATGAAAAAATCCGGTGCCGAAGCGGTGAAGCTAGAAGGTGGCAGCGAAAGAACTCCGCAGATCAAAGCTATTGTTTCCGCTGGTATTCCAGTTATGGGTCACCTTGGCTTCACACCGCAGTCGGTTCACGCTCTCGGTGGGTTCAAGGTGCAAGGACGCGGTGAGCAGGCATCCAAGCTCGAAACTGATGCCCTTGCCCTTCAAGAAGCAGGAGCCTTCGCAATAGTTCTCGAGATGGTTCCAGCGGATCTGGCTAAAGAGGTCACGGGCAAGCTCTCAGTTGCAACTATTGGAATTGGTGCCGGAAACTCAACTGACGGACAGATCTTGGTGTGGCAAGACTTTGCTGGACTTTCTGGCGGTAGTAGAAAATTTGTTAAGCAGTTCGCCAACCTAAGAAGTGAGCTTTCAGAGGCGGCAAGTCGCTATCGTTCAGAAGTTCTCTCCGGTGAGTTTCCTGGCAAAGAGCATTCCTTCGATAGCTAGTCCTCCAGCTGCTCTTGCTCTAGCCAAGCTTTGGAGCGCTGTCGAACAGTTTCTTCAGCGTTTGCGGCCTCACGCTCGGTTTCGAATGGGCCTATGCGATCAAGCGAGGAGCTTTTCAATCCAAACTCGACTTGTTTGGTTTTGGTGTTGAACCAGTATTTTGCAGTTTCGGACATGATCGCCTCCTATCTAGTGAGCCTATAGCCGTGCAATCAATAGAATTAGACAATGCCTCGCGATAAATCCACTGGTTCCCTTATGCCTGGAGTGGTCTCTAAACCCCTTACTGTCCCAAAAGGCATTACACGACCTGAATATGTGGGCAAGAAAGCCCCTGCCGAATGGACCGGTGGCCACGTGAAGACCCAAGAGCAAGTTGAGAAGATTCGAGCTGCTGGGAAACTAGCCGCTCAGGCCATAGAACTTGCAGGAAAAAGCATCGTTCCGGGAATGAGAACTAACGATCTGGACGTAATCGTCCACGATTTCCTGATTGCTAACAACGCCTACCCATCCACGCTGGGTTACAGGGGTTTCCCAAAATCCTGCTGTACTTCAGTGAATGAAATCATTTGTCACGGAATTCCAGATGACCTAGAAATCCAGGACGGTGACATCGTGAACATTGATGTAACCGCATACCTTGATGGCTTTCACGGAGATAGTAACAAAACATTCAAGGTTGGCCTGGTCTCTGAAGAAGTGTCTCTTCTAGTTGATCGAACAAAGGAAGCTCTTGATAGAGCCATCGCTTCCGTTATGCCAGGAAGGCAAATCAACGTCATAGGCAGAACTATCGAATCTTTTGCAAAGCGCTTCAACTACGGCGTGGTTCGCGACTTCACTGGCCACGGAATAGGTGAAGCTTTTCATTCAGGTTTAGTGATTCCGCACTATGACGCGGCTCCTAATTACTCCAACACGATGGAAGTTGGCATGGTCTTCACAATAGAACCGATGCTCACACTCGGTACCCACGAATGGGATATGTGGCCAGATGGCTGGACCGTTGCCACCAAAGATAAATCAATAACAGCCCAATTCGAACACACTCTGGTGGTTACTGAAACGGGCGCCGAGATACTAACGCTCCCCTAAAATGAGACAGACATGAAAAACGCTATTGGGATTGACATAGGCGGCACCGGCATAAAGGGTGCTTTGGTGAATCTCAAAAAAGGTGAACTGGCCACCGATAGATTGCGTTTTGACACTCCTGATGGCGGAACGCCAAGCAGTGTTATCCAGCTAGTGGTTGAGCTCGTCAAGCAAATCGATGCACCCAAGAACACACCAATTGGCATCTGCTTTCCTGCTCCTGTGAAAAATGGCGTGACACTATCAGCTGCCAACGTTTCTGATGAATGGATTGGTCTACCGGCTGGGAAGTTGTTCTCCAAAGCTCTTGGAACTGAGGTTGTTTTGCTCAATGATGCTGACGCTGCAGGAGTTGCAGAAATCAAGTTTGGAGCTGGCGAGGATCGAAAAGGTCTGGTTTTGATGTGCACACTAGGAACGGGCATCGGAACGGCTCTTTTTATGAACGGGAAGCTAATTCCAAACACTGAGCTTGGACACATCGAAATTGACGGGGTGGATTATGAAACCAAGGCTGCCTATTCGGCTAAGGAACGCGAGAATCTAAGCTTTGAGCAGTGGTCCAAACAACTTACTAAATACTTCGACCGAATCAACAGGCTGTTATACCCAGACCTGATCATCATCGGCGGTGGTGTATCTAAGGAGCACGAGAACTTCTTGCATCTAATTGAATCCGACGTCGAGATAGTTCCCGCTCGTTCCAAGAACAATGCGGGAATTATCGGCGCAGCCTACTTTGCTTCAAGGCAACTAGCTAAGGATTAGTGGATGGGCCGGCTATTACGCCGGGTTTTGTCCTTTTTGCAAAGTGACGGTCATCTATCTAGGGCGTTAGTTGCCTAACGCCTCAAGCGACCTACCCGTGAACTTGGGCGAGCAGCCCTCAATCGTTCACTGTTTGGTCTTGCTCCAAATGAGGTTTACCTAGCCGATTCAATCACTTGAATCGCTGGTGGTCTCTTACA